>NZ_JBHNMF010000473.1:0-2575 GCF_048562965.1 Thiolapillus sp.
CTACCAGCCTTCGCTTCGCTCTCCATGGCTGGCAGCGGCGGCGTCGTATTCCGGCTCATTTTGAAGCGATCCAAGATCACCATTCCGGAGCACCTTGGGGAATTGCCTCCAAGGGGAGCGCTCACCTTTCCCTAACATACTCACAAAGAGTCTCCCTAAATTTTAGCGGCTAAAATCAGCGGGAGCGACTACGGGCCTGCTTGATCGATGAGTCAGATGCAACAGCCCGACCGTCAGCATTGTATTCAATGCTCTTTGTACTCCCTATTCCAGGTACTATATCGAAATCATTGCGTAAATGCATAATGAATTTTTTACCGCATTGCTGGTAAACGGAGTCCTTGTCGGCATGCGCGATAACCCCGGCGCTGACCTGCTTCTTATCAGCAGGCGAGGCCGTATAAATGTTGTAGATACCGGCCTTTAGATTGCCGGCCTTATCAACCTTTTCACTATTCCACCCCTTTCCGCTGTCGGACTGAACGATGCGTTGACCGTTCATCACCAACACACGTCTTTTCATTTTGGAAGATCCTTCGTAAATCAATACGGCTAGAAGCGCCAAGTATCCTTGGCGCAGTAAAACAAATAGGGAAAATTAAGGTTATAGCAATAAGGCTCAGTTATCACCTCAACTTTTTATGCTCCTGAGTATTGAGTACCTGTTCCAGGACCTCAACACGGCCGCGCAACCGGGCAGCCTCCTCACTAGAGGCGCGAGCATCCTTTCTCGACGCATCTAGGTCAGCCTGAAGTTTGATGTACCGGTCCGCCTGGCGCGCCACTTCTTGCGCCGTCTGCTTGCGCTGTTCAGCGAACTGATCGCGTTCGTACTGAAGCTGAGCCTCGGCCTTTGAAAGAGCGTCAGAGAGGCGATCTCGCTCCTTTGCGGACGTGGCGCGCACAGCGTCGAACTCAGACCGCATTTCCTTTATCTCCGCCCTATGCTCCGCCTGCGCCACCTTGACGGCCTCCAGGGCCTTGTCACGCTCAGCACGCAACTTTTCCACGTCGGCGTGCGCGTGATTCAACTCGGCCCGCAACTCGCTCGCACGAGCCTCTGAGGTTGCAGCACGTTCGCCGACTTCAGCGACCTTGCCCCGAAGATCGGCAACATCAGCCTTGGCAGTGGCCTCGGACTTTTCCAACTCTGTCAGCCGGGAAGCCGCTTGCTCAAGCTCGACCGCCTGTGACTCGTTGGCCAACTCCTGGGCCTGAGCCCAGAGTGAGCCCACGAAGGACTGTGCAGCCTGCATAACCAACTCAGGTACCTGCACGGCCAAGGGAGATGCCTGGGAGATCTGAGCGCGCCTCCACTCCTTCATGGCCGCACTGGCGTCATTCATGTTGACCCGCGCGGCTTTTCGCACCGCGTCAACGGTAGGAAAGCCCTCACGACCACCCTGCTCATACAGATCGTCCGCCGCTGCGAAGATACGATCCCGAACCTCCTTGCTCATTTGCACCATGACAGTCACCTTCCTCGTTTAGATGAGCAGCAAGAAGAAGAATAATAATAATATTACTATTATTTGTCAAGGCGGATTTGCCCTACCATGCAAAAAAATCCCGCACAAGGCGGGGCTCTTTTCAGGGTTGAGGGCGGGGTCGGCGGATCAGGTTTCCATGACCGCCACCAGCTCGACGCCAAGCAGGTCTACCTCGACCTCTTGGCCGTCCATCTCGTACTTGACCCACGCCAACCCTTCTTGTGAAGGCCGGCGATCAAGCAGGAGCCGACCAAGCTTCTCGTCATGATACACGACCACGATAGCCTTCTTCAGCTTGTCGGGATCAATTTCCTTGGGCTTCTTGGACTTTGCTTTCGGTTCGGCCTCCTCATTGTCGTCATCGGCACCGCCTTCGCCCTGGGGATCGCCATCACCACCATGCTGCTTGTCATCGAGGAATTCTCGCAACAGCTTGACCGATCCACGGGTCAGGTCCTGGGTGTCATCATCCATCCAGGCGGCGACCTCTTCCGGGGCCTGCTTGTGGACCTTCACCAGTTCATTAATAACGGTGACATCGTTGACCCGCCCGACGGTGAAAGCCTCGGAGATGGGCTCGGGCAGATCAAGCAGTGTCACATGCTGGGTGACAAATGCCGGCGACTTGCCCAGCTCTTTGGCAATGTCCCGTTTCTTTTTGCCTCGGGCCAGCTCCCGACCGATCCAGTCTGCAATCTCCCTGGGCGTCAGGTCATTGCGCTGCAAGTTCTCGATCACCTGGTCCGCTTCGGTGTAATCAGGATCGATATAGGCCGGAATGGTGGTCTTATCGGCAATGATCGAAGCACGGTAGCGCCTGGCGCCATGGTTGATCATGTACCGCCCTTCGACCTCCGGATGGGGACGAACAGAGATAGGTGACTTGACCTTGCGTTCCCGGATCGTATCGGCCAGCTCGCCGAGACTCTGCTTGGAGAAACCGGGGCTGTCTTCGTGACGCGGCTGATTCGGATCTTCATCGATCAGATCGATGGGCAGCTCCAGCGGCCCGCCGTTCCCACCGGTCGGCTGGTTCAGCAAGCCGGACAGATCACCGATGGAATCCAATCCGAGACTAGAGGGTT
>NZ_JBHNMF010000474.1:0-2571 GCF_048562965.1 Thiolapillus sp.
CTACTTTGCTTCCCCTCTGGCGCTATGCGCACGACGGGTAAGCAGTGCGGCCTCGCGGCTACTGGGGACTACCAGCCTTCGCTTCGCTCTCCATGGCTGGCAGCGGAAGAGCCTTATTACTGTACCATGTGGGGAGATGGTTTTTGCCATATTGGCTCGGCCATAACTTGATTAAACTTGATTTCCAGGGGGCATGCACTATAATTCTCCCATGCAAAAAATACTTCACTCTGACGCTGTTCGCAATGCGCTGATCAAACGGGGGTTGACTCAAAAAAACTTGGCATCCGAGGTGGGCGTTAGCGCTCAGGCGATAACTAACTGGCTGAAAGGAAAGGATTTTCCTAGACCTTCTGCCTTGCTTAAATTAGCCGCAACGCTTCAGCTTTCGTTTGAAGAGCTGGCATCAACCACCGATACAAACCAGCCTATTGTCTCCTTTCGTAAAAAAGGAGCAGCAATAACGACAAATGCACATATCAATAAGGCGAAAGAGATCGGAGTCCTCCTGAAGCCGCTGGTGCCTTACCTAGGTCGGCAACAAACACTACGTACACTGATTACACGTCCCTCTACGGAATACGACAAACTGCAGAGTGCCGCACTGGAAACGCGTAGGCGTTTGGGTATTGGCGAACAAGCCGTGCTGGGTTATGAATCACTGATTGGTGAATTCCGTAACAGTGGCGCGGTGCTTATGCCCGTCATGTGGGGCGCGAAGCAACGGCATGAAAATGCTGTCCATATCCGACTGCCCAAGGAAGATGTCACCTTTATTCTGCTGAATCTCGATACTCGGCTAGAGGATTTCAAATTCTGGATGGCACATGAGCTGGCGCATATTTATACGCCGGATCTGGCAGGCACCGAAGAAGGAGAGGATTATGCCGACGCCTTTGCCGGGGCATTGTTGTTCCCGGAGCCCTGCGTAGAGGCCTGTTACCCGGCAATTAGCAGAAAGCGTAACGAACAGAGCGTCATCAAGGCCCTATTCAACTTTGCCCGGGAACACTTCATTTCGATCAACACGATTTACCGACAGGTGCAGGATTTTGCCCGAGCCAGGCGGTTGCCCGCGTTAAAGATTGCGGAAAACAAGCTGCACGCCACGCGTAACTACTTTTCCGGGCCATTGATCAGTGAAGTACTGTTCGACCCCCTGCCGCCAGCGCCGGATGTCTATATTGCTGCCTGTAAGCACCAGTTTCAGTCGGACTTTTTCATTGCCATAAAAAAAATGCTGCGTGAAAGGGATACCGGGTCCTCCTATGTCCAACAAATTCTGGACATATCCATCCATGACGCAAAGTCCCTCTATGAGGAACTGCGTCATTGACCCTTGTTCTGCTCGATACCAATGCCTACTTGCGATTGGCAAAGCGTATCAAGCCGCTTCTGGGTATTCGTTTTGGGCAAAAAGGCTATGTGCTTACCATTCTGAAAGATGTTGAAGACGAAGTTCACCGTAGCGCGCGTTTACAGGAGTACTTTCCCTGGTTCGATGATCCTCCACTACAGCAGGAACGGCTGGCCAAACGCGTCCGCCTGAGCCGGGATGAAAAAGCCCAGATTACAGCAATGAAAAGCGTGCTACGCCAGCATGCATTGGCGCATGCGGCAGACTATACAACTCTCGGCCGTTCGCCGCCGTCTCCTACTGACTGTCTTTGTCTTGCCTTCGGTCAGGTGCGTCAAGCCATAGTCGCTACCGATGATCTTGGTATGCACAAGTTGGCGGAAGATTTCGAACTCCCCATCTTTCACTGCCACGAGGTCCTGAAAAAGATGCTGACTGCCAAAGCCATCAGCAAAGAGCTGGTGACCGATATCTATCACGCCCTTGAGGTCAATGGTGATCTGCCGCGTTCCTGGGTGGAGGTAAAGCATACGGCCTTCA
This sequence comes from Thiolapillus sp., assembly GCF_048562965.1. Lineage (NCBI taxonomy): Bacteria > Pseudomonadati > Pseudomonadota > Gammaproteobacteria > Chromatiales > Sedimenticolaceae > Thiolapillus > Thiolapillus sp. Next base: position 1,898 of record NZ_JBHNMF010000474.1, read on the forward strand.
AGAAAGTGTTTGGCCTTAAACCAACGCTGCCAGCCATGGAGAGCGAAGCGAAGGCTGGTAGTCCCCAGTAGCCGCGAGGCCGCACTGCTTACCCGTCGTGCGCATAGCGCCAGAGGGGAAGCAAAGTAGACATTCAAACGAGGCGTCCAGTCATTGGAAGACAAGTACGGAGCAGCAACGAGCTTGCGAAGTTGTTGCGTAGTGCTGGGTGACCAGGACGGCTGGGGCACCAATAGGTTGTCAAAGGCCGAGTCGATTTTGGGGGCTGGGATGTCCCAAAATCTATCACGAGGTCGAAGACACGCTTGAATATGATCTTGTTCCCTCGCCTGAAAAGGCGGGGGTGCGTATTCCACCCCAACGTGACCGATTCCAGGGTTTTCCTTGGAATCGGCGGTCACGATGATGGAAACCGTGGTCACGTTGGGGTGGAATACGCAGCCGCCATTGTCGAGCACGATAATGGCGCTCTGCCCGTCGAGCTCCAAGAGGTTGCGGGCATATAGCGGCGCCCAGTTGTTCCGGTCTGAGCCGTTGATGTTGGCGTAATTGGTGATACAGATCCGCCGGCGTGATCTCCCCCGAACGAGCCAACTGGTGGAGGATGCGATGCATATCTTCTTCTTCGACATTCCTGTTCTTGAATCTGCGCAGGAATTTGGTGTTCAACAGCA
>NZ_JBHNMF010000475.1:0-2565 GCF_048562965.1 Thiolapillus sp.
GAATCAGTTTGAGCGCCCTGGCAGATCGCGTTGCAGCCATGCCATCCCGTTTCGATACGGTATTGGTTGGTGCTGCAGAGATGATGGAGCCCGAAGTGCAGTTCATCTCTGTTCCCAGAAGAACAATCAAGACGCCAGAGGATGTGGATGCTTGGTTGAAGAATGCAAAGGAAATAATTGAAGTCGCCATGAAAAATGGCCCGGTTATTGTTAGCTAGGAAGAAATATGATTGCTGAATTTGCCCAAGTTGTGGGTCTTGTTTCTGCTTTTGTTTCCGGACGTGAAGCAAGCAAAGCATTGGATATGGACGAATTTTTACAGTGGCTGAGTGAGCACAATCACCAAGACATAAAGCGCATCGTTGAACAGAACTACACAACAACTACAAGCATCAAGGCACTATTGAACCATGACCTTGGACACATAAAAACCAGGCTAGAGGAAATTTCAAACCAAATCGCTGCGTTATCCAGTCGCTCTGATGATATAGGAGACTTGGCAAAGGAATTTGCGACAAAAGTGTTATCAGAACAGGCGATAGAAATACTGGATTTGATGGATAAGAACCAAACGGAATTTTTTCTACTATCACAGGAAGTAGGAAGTGATAAGCGCCTTATATTGGTGCCTGGACCAAATTATTTATGCAAAGAGAGGCATTTTCTGCAGGACGATTTAGAGCTTATGCTAAGTCTCGGCCTGCTAAGAAAAGATTACAACTCGAACAACCAACCAATGTACTACTTTACCAGGGCCGCATCTAACCTTGTAAAGACTCTATCGCAAACCGCTCCGTGATGACTGGTTATTAGGGAAAAGGATTATGCAGCCCCTTGAAAAAACGCTACGCAGCCGCCTGGAAAAAACCGTCAAAGAAGCACGTGATGTGGCTGAAAGCGCTGCCCTGGCTGCTTTGAATCAGTTGGGTGTGGGGCAGGCCAAACCCGATGGGTATTTTAGCGAGGAAGAAAAAGCCTTGAGACGTCGTCTTCGCGTTCATGGACGGCAGTTGGGGGACAGGCGCGATCCGAAGGGTGAACAGGAAATCAGCCGCTTGATAGAAGAAGTGGCCTATGAACATTGGCACCGCATGCTCTTTGCCCGGTTCCTGGCAGAGAACAACCTCCTCATGTACCCGGATCCCGATGACCCGGTAGCCATCACCCTGGAAGAATGTGAAGACCTTGCCGCCGATGAAGGGGCGGCCAATGGCTGGGAGCTGGCGGCTCGTTACGCCGCTCGCATGTTGCCGCAGATCTTCAGATTGGATTCACCGGTCTTCCAACTGACCCTGCCGCCGGAGCATCAGCAAAAGCTGGAACACCTAGTGACCGATCTGCCCCTTGAGGTTTTTACTGCGTCTGATTCCCTGGGTTGGGTCTATCAGTTCTGGCAGGCCAAGAGAAAAGATGAAGTCAATAAATCAGAAGTGAAAATCGGTGCGCGGGAACTGCCAGCCGTCACCCAGTTGTTTACCGAACCCTATATGGTGAGTTTCCTCCTAGATAATGCGTTGGGAGCCTGGTGGGCAGCACGTCGTTTGACCGAAGCAGATCTGAAAAATGCCAGCAGTGAAGAAGAACTGCGTAACAAGGCATCCCTGCCCGGTGTGCCGCTGGAGTATCTGCGTTTTGTGCAGATTGAAGACGACGCAGGCGATACGCAATGGCAACCCGCAGCTGGCGCTTTTGATGCCTGGCCAGAACAACTGGGTGATCTGAAAACCCTCGACCCCTGCTGTGGTTCCGGTCATTTTCTCGTTGCCGCCTTTTTGATGCTGGTGCCCATGCGCATGGAGTTGGAAGGCTTGTCCGCACACGAAGTGGTAGATGCCGTATTGCGTGAAAATCTGCATGGTTTAGAGATTGACCAGCGTTGCGTGGAGCTGGCAGCCTTTGCCCTGGCGTTGACCGCCTGGAAATACCCAAATCTCCCCTCTCCCTCTGGGAGAGGGGTTGGGGGTGAGGGCGCCATAGGTTATCGCCCATTACCGGAACTGAATCTGGCTTGCTCTGGGCTGTCGGTGAGTGTTGCCAAGGAAGAATGGAAACAACTGGGCCTGGGTAAAAAGAACCTGACCATTGCCCTAGACTGGATGCACGACACCTTCAAAGATGCGCCGGTATTGGGCAGCCTGCTCAATCCCGCCAAAACCGATGCCGCCAAGTTGGTGCACTGGGATGAGTTCTCCCAAACCCTGGAACATGCCTTATCGCTCTCCTCTCCCTCGGGGAGAGGTGCCGGGGGAGAGGGTTGCGAACAGCAGGAAGCCACTGTAGTGGCACAGGGGCTTGCCAAAGCCGCCACCCTGCTTGCCGGGCAGTATCAATGGGTGATCACCAATGTGCCTTATCTGGCACGGGGCAAGCAGAACCAGCGGCTACGGGAGTTTTGCGAACGCCATTACCCAGCAGCTAAAAATGATCTGGCCACCGTTTTTCTCGATCGCTGTCTGGAATTCTGTTCTCTCCCCTCTCCCTCGGGGAGAGGGGCCGGGGGTGAGGGGGCTATCGGTGGCACGGTATCCGTGGTGCTGCCGCAGAATTGGCTCTTCCTTACCAGCT
>NZ_JBHNMF010000476.1:0-2559 GCF_048562965.1 Thiolapillus sp.
ACTGTGGTTGCCGAAAATTTGCTTTGGATATTCTGTTTTGCGAACTCCAATAATGCAGAAGCTGCTTCTTGTGAGGTAAATTCTGGTTTATGGAATTTATTAAAAAACCAATACCAACCTGTTGCCAGTTCAGGATTTGATGCAATCAACCAGTGAACCAACCAAATAGTCGCTTCATCTTCCAAGTAGGGATCGAAGCCTTTTTTACCAAAAATCTTATCGCCTAAGGGTGTTGTTTCAAAGCCAGACTGAGCAGGCGCGATCAATTGGGCAGCCTGTAACCAGTAACGAATGGCATTAACCATGTTTTTACCGACACCAAGCACAACCGTTGCTTCATCAGATGAAAATATTGAATTGCCTTTTGGCTTTGAGACAGCTTGGTAACCCTTGGTCAGCCAACTATATCGAAGCGCAAAAGTTTCATGGCGGCCAAAGGCTACTTTTATAGGGTTAAATTTCATCGCCGAGCCTTGTTATTGTTAATCGTTCCCATTGAGTCAAAAAAACCCGCAGGCGTCGACCTGCGGGGGTATCATCCCTACTTATTTGCAGCTGCCATCATCGCGCACGTCCTCCACATCCCACGTGCCAGCGCCCTCACAATCGCGGCCTGACCCGTCGTGATGCATGGTCACATCCCGCAGTTTGTTATCACCATGCCAGCTGGTCAGGTTGTGGCCTGAGCCGTTGCCCCTGTTGTTTGTCATTACGGAGGATTCGATGAGCGTCACCCCGCGACGGTTGAGGACAGCGCCGCCATAGCCGGCCACTGATTCGTTGCCCACCAAGTAGCTATAGGCAAGCCGCACGTTGCCCCCATCGTTGAAGATAGCGCCCCCGTTGCGGCCCGCGCGGTTGTGCAGAAACAGGGTGGCTTTTGCCGTCACCGAGCCCGTGTTGTAGATAGCACCGCCGCGTACGTCAGAGGCGGAGCCCCGGATGGCCGAGGCGCTCATGTACAGCGTGCCCGCGTTGCTGATGGCACCGCCTTCGCGCTCCGTGGACTCATCAACAGTGCCGTTGGCGCCCTCCAGTGCCAGTCGCACCAACATCACCTGGATACCGCCGGCGATTTCCAGAATGCGCGACTGGCCGCCACCACTGAGGATGATATCGATCGCACCATCTCCGTTGATATCCCCATCGATCAATACCGACTGGGTGATCTCTATGGGGCTGCCCAGGGTGATGACAGAGCCCGTAAGATCGGCGTCGAAACGCACCAGGTCTCCGCTCTGTGCCGATTCGATGAGCGCGCGCAGAGACCCCGGTCCGCTATCTTCCGCCGTGGTCACAATCAGCAGGTCGCCGGTGTAGACGTCCGCGGGCTGCGGGCCGTCGGGTTTTTCCACCGGGTTCGGGGATTCCCCCCCTGTGATGGCCGGTGCATCCGGGAAGGGCATAACCCCATCTGGCGCGCCCGTCACGGTCGTTTCAAAGGCGGCAACCTTGGCCCCAGGGTCCAGGCGGACACCAAATCCGGCGGACACATCAGCAGGCCCCCAACCCTGAACGCTCGGGAATAGATTACCGACCGCCGGCAGCGCGGGCCAGGTGGTCAGTGCGCCGTGGGCCGAAAAACCGGCCCCGGTGATCAGGTGATGTGCATACTGGCCACCTGTCCACCCCAGATAGGTCGCGTGATGCAGCCCCTGGACACCCAGCGCAACACCCCAGTCTGTATCCGTATTGGTTGTCATCAGCAGCTGCGGTGCGTGTGATGGCCATCTTACCGAGGGGACATCAGGGTCTGCACCAAAAAGCAGCTGCGGCGCGTGTGATGGCCATCTGGAAACGATGGCATTACTGTTCGCGTGGCCGATATCCAGATCCGCATAAAACAGCAGATCCACAGCCCCAAACGGCCGGTCGCTGTACAGGGCCCATCGGGTGACGTATACGCCGTCGGCATTCATCGCTGATGTGGCGGTCCAGTGGATCGTCCCATTGTCCCCCTGGAACTCCCCCGAGGATATGGCGCCGCCGTCCTGTGGCTGTACGTCACGGGTGACGGTGCCGGACAGGGCAAAGCCTGCCCCAGGCTCTCCCGTGTCCGCAAAGGTATTGTATTCGTACAGCAGCGAATGCCCATCCTGCACCAGCTGCGTCAGCTTGCCGGCTGAAGCCGTTGTGACCGACAGCCCCCCGCTGGCCAGCGGGACATCAGCCGCAACCGTGGCAGTCAGTGCGATCAGGATTGAGGCGGCCAGGTGCTTCATTTTGGTTTTCATCGTGAGTTTCCTCTTTAATGTGGCTTCTCGACGTTTTGAGTGGAATTCGCCCTGGAACTTGTGCCAGTGTCACTGCTGTCCCATCAACGGATGATTAAGAGGACCTGATTCCGCCCTGTTTGATACAATATGTTTGCCGATAACCTACATAGATCAAACGGGAGAATCAGGCCATGTCTCAATTGTAATACGATCGCCTCTCAATTGCTAAAACCAAAATCCCCAGATAGAGGCAGCCAACCCCGTCAAGGTGGGGGTCTGCGCGCCTCAGGGGGGCAAACACACCATGATTTTGGCTGGTCTTAATGCGTAGATAACGAGGTAG
>NZ_JBHNMF010000477.1:0-2558 GCF_048562965.1 Thiolapillus sp.
GCTCGCTCAATTATCAGCTGCGAATCGCCCGCTTTCCCATTCGTCGTGAACTCGACAGCTTTGAATGGGCGGAATCGAATGTGGATCAGGCCACCTTTGAAACCTTGGCGGAAGGCCACTTCACATCACAGGCCCACAATCTCATCCTGGTAGGCGGTACCGGCACGGGGAAAACCCACCTGGCCACGGCCCTGGGTATAGCGGTGATCCATCGTGGCCAGCGGGTTCGCTTCTTCAATGTCGTGGATCTGGTGAATCGCCTGGAACAGGAAAAGGCCAATGGCCAGTCCGGCAAAATCATTCGCCAGCTGTTACAGGTGGATCTGGTGATCCTTGATGAACTGGGGTATCTGCCGTTTCCGGAGTCTGGCGGTGCTTTGCTGTTCCACCTGGTCAGCCAGCTCTATGAACGCACCAGTCTGATCATCACCACCAATCTGTCCTTCTCTGAATGGGTGCAGGTCTTTACCGATGCCAAGATGACGACCGCCATGCTCGACCGCATCACTCATCACTGCGACATCATCGAAACCGGCAATGAATCCTACCGGTTCAAACACCGCAATCAGGCCTCATAGCCTGGTCAAAATTGCACGCTGATACCTGGTCAATTTTGGATGCTGTTTGACAGATTTCCGCAAACAACAGCGACAGCCATTGGTAGTACTTCCAGACAATGGGGCGCTCACGGTCCTCATTGATCGCCAGACTATGGCTGACAATGTTGTGTTCGTAACGCAGCAGTTCGTTTTGTGTAATACTCGAATCCGCTTGTAGATTGATAGCGAGCGTCTTGTAGAAATGGTGCAGGTTTTCCGCGCTCATGCCCTCCGGTGCATCCTTGACGATTTTCGCCAACGGCAGCACTGGCCGCAGTGTCCGCTTGCCGTCCTTGTGGTCTTTTAGTGGGTCGAAACCGAACAGGCTGATGATCCACTGGTTGAGCACCAGCTTGTGGCCAAAGGGCAATTGCTTTTTTCTACTTGTTTTACGCCGCGCCATGGCTACCTCCTGCCAATGTTTCCATCTTGCCAACCCAGCTATCAAAAAGTGGGCAGGCCTGACGCATGTTGTCTATGCCAATTTGCTCAGCGATCGCGATACCCGTGGTGGTCTTCTTGAAACGGCTGGAGAGTTGTTGCAGTCGCCTGGATGGTGCGGTGTCTGGCCGGTCGTTGATGTTTTCCGGCTCGCCACATTCCTCCAGAATGGCGTCAACACGCTGCCGCCTCACGCCCAGATGCTCGGCCAGACAATCGGGGTCGCTGAAATACAGGGCCTCGGTTTCATGCATGGAGACATAGGGGATGAATCTTTCCTGTGGGTTTTGTGCTGGAAACAGGCTTTGTACTGCTTCAGCAGTCGCCTTGCACATGACCTGCCATTTCTGTTGATGGTTTGCCAGATGTCTGGATTCGGCATAGCCCGGCCAATCGGGTTTGATACCGTAATAATCCACCAGCAGGGTAATCCAGGTGTCTGCGCGTTGCTTGAGATGCCGTTCAATATCATTGCGTGCACGACTGAACTTGACATCACCGCCTTTCTGGCCCGGCTTGTGCAGAATGACGGGTACCGGATATACCCGTTTATCCGCCAGATAGGGCGTGAGCAACTGTTTAACAAAAAGTTGCTCTGTCGGCCCCTCAACCAGTACCACCAACTCGGCATAATCACTCATCCGATGTGCCTCCCTGAATCACATTGCGTGTCCAGAGTTCACCAACGGAGTAATCCTCCAGCCATTGGCTGAAATCCTGTTCAGACAGGCGTTCGAAGGTTGATTGGCCATCCTTGCGATTGACCACCACAATATCGTCAATGGCAAACTGGTCGATCAATAACGGCGACTGGGTGGCGAGAATGACCTGGGTGCGTTGGGCGGCATCTGTGATCAGCTCGGCAAGAATACGAATGGCTTCTGGATGCAGCCCAAGCTCCGGTTCATCAATGACGATGGCAGATGGCGGATCGGGCTGTAACAGTGCGGTGGCCAAGCAGATAAAGCGTATGGAACCATCAGACAAATGATAGGGTTGCAGCGGATAATCCGAGCCTTTTTGCTGCCAGCTGAGTTTGACCTTGTCGGCCTCACCCTGTTGGAACACATCCAGACGGAAATTATCGAAAAAAGGCAATATTAGCCGAGTGGCGTTCACCACTTCCTGATAATAGCGATACAAGGATTCAGACTGCTTCAGACGTAACAAAAACGGGGCGATATTGCTGCCATTATTTCTGAGCCGCTGGTTGTCTTCGACAATTTCAGACCGGCGCATGGGCGCGGTGGGGCTGGTGTCATGGAAGTGATACACCATCCAGTGCGCGATAGATTCATAGACAAAATGCCCTACGCCATTATATTGGCCATCGGCAGAACGCTCATTGCGTTCGTCATAGAGGCGGCTTTCATGGGCTGCTGAGCCATAAGACCACCAATTAGTTCTACTTTGTCATATTTCCCCACCCCTCCGCCGACAGGATTCTGTGGCAGCCTGTCGTCGCCGGTGTCGCTCTTGAATAAGTCTGGCGAGTTGTTTGGGTGTAGGTTCTGGCTT
>NZ_JBHNMF010000478.1:0-2551 GCF_048562965.1 Thiolapillus sp.
TGATCCGGCAGTACTTCCCGAAGGGGACGGACTTCGATCAGGTGACTGACGAGGAGATCGCGGCAGTAGAACGCAAGCTGAACATGAGGCCAAGGAAGCGACTGGGCTACAGGGCGCCGATCGAGGTGTTCTGTGAAGGACTACACCGGCAGGACGCCGCATCGGGTGGTGTTGCGGTTATTGGTTGAATTCGGGTCCGGATGAAATAGACGAATGATTGACAAATATTTTTGAAATAGACATTGTGTCCTCAGACAAAGGGGGTGCTTCGGTCTATTCACTCTTTCTCTTGGAATCATGGCCAAAAAAGTGGCGTCCATTCAAGAGGTTAATAAAGACTCAAAATGACTTATTTGCTTGGTCGTCCAGGTATGGACAAACCAAGAATAGTAGAAAATCGATGTTTAGCTGCCCCAACACTATCGCTAGATCCAATTCTCAAGGCGCACGCCTTCTACACGCCTGAACTCCTGGATATTGTTTGTGACAACGATCAGCCCTAGTGACCGGGCGTGGCCGGCAATCATTTGGTCGTAAGGCCCAATCGGTGTGCCTTGCGCAGCCAGCTCAGCCCTGATTTGGCCGGTATGTATTGCAGCGCCTTCTTCATAGGGCAGAATATCCAGCCGGGCGGCAAATCCTTCCAAGACACGCAGATTACGTTCCAGATCAACAGAGCGCTCCGCGCCATAGACCAGTTCCATGTAGGTAATACTGGAAATACACATCTGCCCATCGTGCTTTCGGAATGCTTCACGAACCGTTTGGGGGCGGTTCTTCATTGTGTAGATCACGATATTGGTATCCAGCATGTACTTGAGCATCAGAGGCTTTCTCGACCCTGATCACGAGGCTGCTCACGCTGCACCATAAAATCATCAGTCACGCCTTCACCATCGAACCAGCTATCCCAGCCTTCCCCTTCGGGTACAATCAAACGAGCCCGACCCAATGGAATAATGTTGACCCGTTTTACCGAATCAGGCAGCGCAACCGGCTTTGGTAAACGGACGGCCTGCGATGTATTGCTTTTGAAAACAGAAGCGCTTAGCATTGTCTAACCTCAAGGATATACCACAAGTATATCCATTATAGGTTGGCGCGTGTATATGTCAAACGTATATCCCTGATTCAAGCATCATACACCTCGCCTTTTCTTGGAATGAAGAATAAAAAATACCTTCTATTCAGGGTGTTAGTAGAATCTCAATGATTTTCGGGGTCGTCCAGTCGATTCTGCTGTATTTTTTTCGGAGCATCGCTACTTCTTCATCAAAATACGACTGAACTGGTTGTCACTTGAGCTTGTCAGTAACAATCCTTCCTGCGCGCGCGTCATCCCAACATACAAAAGACGCGCATCTTCGGCGGTTTTCTGTTCATCCACGCCGAGCAATCCCAGGCCAATGAGAATAACTCGTCGAAACTCGAGCCCCTTGCTGCTGTGGATGGTCAGTACCGTAACCCGCTCGGCTTCGGGATCATAGGCGGCCTTGTATTTCCTGGCCCCCAGCCAAAGCGTGTCGATGCCCGCCCTTTGCAGTGCCACCGCCATGTTCTTTCCGTATTCACCCCGGGGGTAAAGAACGCCGATATCATGAAGTTTTACGCCTTCATTGTGCCATTTGCGAATACAGGCCAGCGCAAAGCTGATCTCTTCAACCGGGCTGTCCAAACGCTTCAGCACCGGCTCGGGGCCGGATGCGCCTGCCGCTTCGGGTTCCACCAGGGGAATATGATCTTCATCCGCCTTCTGCGGGTCCAGGTAGTGACGCGCGAAGTCATAGGCATAACGCAATATCTCGCGGGTGTTGCGGTAGTTGAGGCGCAAAATGGTGGTTCGCCCCTGGGCCTGGATGCCAACGCTGCTCAGGGAAAACCCCAGGCCGGATTTCTTCTTGTAGATCGACTGGGCGTCGTCGTACAGCAACAACAGGGAATTGGTCTGGGGATCGATCATCTGCGTGACCAGCTTCAGCCACTCCGGCTCGAAGTCGTGGCCTTCATCGATCAGCAACGCACCGTACTGGGCGCGGGGTATATGCCCTTTGTCCACCGCATGGATAACTGTCTCGACCTGGCGTTCCCACACCGGCTTTTCGGATTCCATCAAGGGAACATGATATGTCTTGAGTTGCTGGGAACACCAGTCGTGAAAATGATAGATCTGGACCTTGGTGCCGATGCCCTTGAACGAGATGAAGGAGCGCAGGCGCGCCGCCAGGGTGATGTTGAAGCACAACACCAGAATCGGTTTGGCCACCGCCTCGGCAAGATGCAGGCAACGATAGCCCAGGATCAGAGTCTTGCCCGAGCCGGCCACGCCATGAATCACGCGATGCCCCTGGCCCAGGCTGCGCGCCAGCTGCTCCTGCTGGATATCCATGATCTTTATGATATCGGGCAGCGTCTGTTCAGCGTCGTCATCCGCGCCTCCGTCCTCATCGAAAAGATCGCCTGCCGTCCCCTGCTCTATTCTTATCTCAGGAAATAAGTGCCAGCGGATGCGGTTTATCTGGGGCAGCGTGAGTTTTCCCCCGAACTGATAATT
>NZ_JBHNMF010000479.1:0-2528 GCF_048562965.1 Thiolapillus sp.
CGCCGCGTTTGGATGCCTACTTTGCTTCCCCTCTGGCGCTATGCGCACGACGGGTAAGCAGTACGGCCTCTCGGCTACTGGGGACTACCAGCCTTCGCTTCGCTCTCCATGGCTGGCAGCGCAGGTAGGCCTGCTCGATATAGGTTTCCCTGTAGCGGGGACGGTTCTGAAAGAACCTTGCCCGGGCAGGCTGGAAGTCCAGTGTCAGTTCCCGCGCAGCCAGCTCCCGAACGCGATTTTCCAGCCGGGGATCGGCATCGAAATGAAATTTGATACGCCCGGTTTCCTCCAGCACCTTGCGGGTCGCCTTCCAGTACAGGTTGGTATTCAGAATGCCACGGCTCTTCTTCACCTCCACGAAATAATCGAAGTTGCGATCGAAGGCGGTCACCATGTCCCTGACCACTGCGCCCTGCAATACGATGTCCTGATCCCGCCAGTTACCGTCAGGGGATTCCGGATCGATACGGAAATACTCATTGGCAATATTCAGACCGCCGGCGACAGCCGTGCCGTGATCCGTCTCCCCGTCGATGATCCACATCTTCTCGTGAAAACGCATATCCAGCTGGTTGGGATCGACATGGGGGATGAGCTTGGGAATGGGTACTTCGTTGAGCCACTGTAGCAGCATGGCTTCGTAGCCTTCCACCTCGATACCCCACTGCTTCAGATCGAAATACAGGTTCTGGGTCTGGAAGGACGGATTGGAAAAGGCATCGACGATGACCCGCACATCCAGCCCCTGCGCCTTCTTTTCCTTGAGTATGCGGGCAATATACTGACCGGATTCGTCCGCGGTAAAGATAAGGGCCTGGATACGTACGGACGTATCTGCCGCTTTCAGCATATGGATGCGCGCAGCAAAAGCATCATCACCGTTGTTCAGAATGGCGATGCGCGTGGCATTGGCGTCATGCACCGGAAACAGGCCGTTAAGGCCGATATCCGGCAAGGGACTGCCGACAAAATCACTTGCCGGCCCGAATACGCCGCTGTGGTTTACATGAGCCGCCTGGAGAATAGCGCTTTCGGACTCCACTGGAGCCGTGCTGCAGGCATCCAGAAACAGCACTACAGCAATCAGCCACACCACAGGCGCCCATCTTTTCATGCACCCACCCTTATTCTTCTTCTCTCGCAGAATCACTCTCGTGCGGAAAACGGCCCCTGCGCAGAAACCCTATCACCTCATTTGCAACATCATCACTGTAGCGCATCAGCACATGTCCCGCCGATGCCACGAGAAAATCCTTCATTCCCGCCACCTGCGTGCTCTCCACGGAGACGATGCCATCATCCGGACCCCGCAGCACCCAGGAGCCCACCGGGTTGATACTGCGATTGCCCGCGATAATACCCAGTTCGTAGTCTGGTGCGGGCAGGCGCCTGGGAAAGGCATCCGCGCTCGTACCCAGGCGCTGTGCAGTAGGGCCGGCCAGCACCCTGAACAGACGGTTGTCAGCCAGCCAGTCCACCAGCTCCGTCCCCCTGTTCGGGGTTCCCAGCAATACTACCCTGCCCAGGTTGATTTCCCGCCTTTCGCCCAGCAATGCGCGCACCATGACGCCACCAAGGGAATGGGCCACGAAGTGCACCTTCTTTTTCGCGGCGCAACAGATGCGCACACGGTCATGCAACAGCCGGACGAGTTCTTCAGGCGCCTTCTCCCTGGAAGGGTAGCCGATATTGAATACCTCGAAGCCGGCATGTTCCAGGCGATACTGAAGATAGTACATGGCCTGGGTGCTGCGCCCCAGCCCATGCAGAAGCACGACAGTTTCACGCTGATCTGCCGGGATGGACTCCTGTGGTGCATGTCCGGCACAGCCGGCCAGCAGCAGACCGGAAAACAGCAACAGGATTAGAAGACGCAGCACGGCTAATGCGGGATATCAAAATGCCGGGGCCGGGCCACCCGAGTTGTATGATCCCAGTCGAGAATCTGAAGTCGATGCTGGGGCTGAAGAAACACGGCCTTTTCGTGAGAACCGAGGAAGATCACAGCCCGCAGCCCGTCGGTGTAATAGGGATCACCGGTGAGGTTTCCGCGGGGTTTTTCCGGCGATGATTTTTCCCTGTCAGACACATAGCCGATCTTCGTCACCTGCTCGGTCAGGATCAGGTCTTCGAGGAGATAGTTGCGGTCCTCGTCCACATCCGGATCGATCTTGTGGGTGAAAAAAATCGGCGACTCGGACGTCATGTGCACACCGATATCCCGGCTGACCTGCCCGACCCAGACGGGTAGCCCTTCCACTGTCCAGGGCGTAAGCCAAAGACGCAGATGATTCCTCTGGGAGATGTTGGAGCGCGCCTTTTGCAAGGCATAATCCTGCTTGCGTCCGAAGACATACAGGGGGCTGACCGGGGAATAGCGGTATCTGTCACCGAACAGGAAAGACTTGCAAGCGTGTCTTCGACCTCGTGATAGATTTTGGGACATCCCAGTCCCCAAAATCGACTCGGCCTTTGACAACCTATTCGTGCCCCAGCCGTCCTGGTCACCAAGCACTACGCAACAACTT
>NZ_JBHNMF010000480.1:0-2528 GCF_048562965.1 Thiolapillus sp.
CCGCGCGCTGCTCGGGATTCTCGATCCTCCATTCGGGCGGATCCTCTCCTTCATCACTCCGCTTGAATGCGAGCGCCACTGCCTGGACAAATATCTCAGGCGATTGCGCGATCTGGCTCTCGAGATTGGGAATTCCGTGCTTGCTGTGATCAAGGGCAACGATGAAGAGGAACTCAAACTGAGCCATTTCATAGGGAGTGACGCCAACACGGCCATCAAGCAAATCCAGTGCCTTGGATATATAATAAGGGTCTAGCCCGACCTGTCCTGCTGGTTCGGTATTGACCGTTGCAATGTCGTGCAGCAGCCGCTTGAGGCGTGATGTCTCAATGTCTTTGAAATTCATGCAGACGACATGGAAAGCCGCGCGCGGCCGGTGGGCCTCAAGAAGACAGTCGATCAGTTCATTGAGCTCGGCGGGCGTCTGATCCTTCCAATACGGGACTACGTCCTTCCAGTACCCAGTGCGGATATCTTCACTAGAATCATCCAGAAGACGCCAAGTAGATGCGTTGAAAGGAGCACATACAAATAACCTTTTAGATTCTTCGACAGACAGTTTTTTGGCGACCATGTTAATCACTTCGGCGCACACATCATCCCCAATTGCCGAAAGAAAGCCCCGCAGGCACCACTCCGCCTTACTCTGAAGCTCTCCATCAAGGGAAAGACAGCGCTGAATGAAATCAGACTGCGAGCAAACGTCGGTAACACAAGATGCGGTATAACGGCCGATGAGGTCGGTAGCACCGCTGGGGGCAAGCAAATCCTTAACCCCCTTGAAACCACGCTCGTCCCATATCTCGGTTATCGCTTCGCGCCGCAGCTTGTCGATACGCTCATCTGCCTCCTGATCATTATCATTGAAACCCTCCTTTTCGATCTCTTCGGTCGATACCGGCACATATTGATTCGCAAACAACCAACTGTGCCGGATGACCGGATCATTGGGACGGAGGCTGTCGTAGGCTTCGCGGGCTCGATCACGGGTTGTGTCCTCAAGCTTCCGTTGGCGGCCACGTTGGGTGAAAGCAAACAGCCGGATGCGCTCACGCAATTCAGCCTTGGCGGCTTCTCCGGCTGTCCGGGACCATTCATCAATCAGATTCCAGACTTTAGGCTGGTTTTCTATGGGCATACCTTGGAGATACTCGACGAGGTCGCCAAGCGTCTTCTCGTCATGGGAGGGCCAATCGATCAGAAAACCCAGTGTCTTTCGGGTAAATTTGTATATTTCCCCATTTGTGACAACTTGCCCGGCCCCGGAAGCGTCACTACGCCAGCGGGGCCTGTAGCTGTAGTGACCGACGCTGTGCCCCGGTTTAATTTGCTTGATGCAAATCTCCCAGCCTATTTTCGGGAAATCCTCAGTGAGCTTTTTCAGCACTTTGACTCTATCGCTTACCGGGGCCGCCGTCTGCGGGATCCATGACCTAAAGATGTTCTGAAGACTGTCGTCTGGTTTATTCACACGGTTGTTGTCGATTTTCTGTCGAGAAAGCTGGGCAAGAATCACTGATACGCGCAGGAGGTTTTTCGGGTTCCAGGCAAGGCACTCCAGCGCCCAGAAAAGACCCGTCTGCGACGATGGTGCCCAGAACGAACCGCTGTCGGGCTTGAGAAGACCGAAGACTACGGGATCGCTGCATCGCAGGTCCTCTTCGATAATCGTCAGGAATTCATCGGGTGCGGCTTCTGCATAGTGTGGCAGGTCGTGGTCGTGGGAAAGCAGCTTTTCAAGAGTCAGAGGTATTAGAAGTTTTCGGATTAGAGCAGTTACCCTGTCTTCGACATCGATACCGAGGCGGCTTTGGAACAGGTTATTGCCACGGACCGACAGAATGATGAGTGTCTCACAGATACCCTCGCGCATCGCACTGGAGTGATCTCGTTTTTTTCCGTACAGGGGTGCGAGCCACCTATCCTCTTCCGGTAATTCAAGCGCCGGATCGGAGTCGGAAAGAACATACTCAGCAGCCTCGAAAAACCGGTCGAGGTCGTGCTGTGTAATCATCCCCGCAATCGCAAACAAGGCATCGATCTTCGAGGCAACACCCCGGTAACGTCCGGCAGACCACACAGGACTGTCATCGAACCGAAGTAGGCGCACGATGTTGTCTTCGATCGTCTCGTACTTTCCATCCACCACGTAGGAAAGAATCTCACGATCAGCCTCCGGTTCGGCATGCCAAGCGCCGATCAAGGCCATCGGTACGAGGCTTTTTGCACTATCGTTATCGTCGGCCCATGCAGGCGTCCTGATCGCGGGATTTTTTGAGAGGCGGCGTCGCAAAATTGTCGGTGAACACGCCGTTTCCCTTGCGAGCCGATCAACATTATCGTCGTCGATTCCCATGGCAGTGAGTGCCTTCTTGAAGGCGCTATAGTTGAGCAGGTCGAGTGCAATGTCGGCTTTCGTATCGACGTCGTTGCGTGAACGGATCGCGATATAATGAAGTGGGCGATAAGCAGAAGCGAGTTCGCGCTCGGTGTCCTTAGCATGGACAATTGGGATAAAAGGCACTGAG
>NZ_JBHNMF010000481.1:0-2523 GCF_048562965.1 Thiolapillus sp.
TGCATAGGCTGCTGCATAGGCTGCTGCATAGGCTGCTGCATAGGCTGCTGCATAGGCTGCTGCATAGGCTGCTGCATAGGCTGCTGCATAGGCTGCTGCATAGGCTGCTGAGGTTGGGGTAATGCCTGTACCGGCTGACCGTAAGCATCTACCGGCCACGCTTGCTGCGGCTGCTGATACTGTGGGTATGCCGGCGTATTCAAAGCTGGGTACGGCTGCGCAGGAGCAGGAGCAGGCGCAGGCGCAGGTGCAGGTGCAGGTGCAGGCGCAGGTGCAGGCGCAGGCGCAGGCGCAGGTGCAGGAGCAGGAGCAGGTGCAGGCTGTCCACCATACAGGGTCGAAACGGGATCTATGTTTTCAATTGTATTCTGAGACATAGGAACCTTTTACACGCTATGCGCAGAATTGTCAAATGCCCGTGTTGCCGCCTGAGCCGCAACCTCGTCCATCTGCTGCTGGCGCTGAACCGCTTGCGCCTGCTGGACCTCAACCTCATGCGCCTTCTGAGCCTCCTTGTCAGACCGCAGAACCTCATTCGGTAAATTCTCACCCGCCACGAATGCATCCAGCATCTTGTACGGATCCGCCTTGTACCGTACCTCCGGCCACAGCGACGCAAGGTTAGCAGAGAACTCCAACAGGCTCAGCAGCGCATCCTTGCCTTCTGCCTTCAGCGCACGAACCAGCGGCGACTGAAACGTCACAGCTACAGCCGTATCCGGATCCTGCAACTCTTCCGGGGGCGGCGGCAGCTCCCTGGACCTCAGCATAATCTCAAGAATACGATCGAACATCGGCGTCAGTAACTCAGCCGTGATCATGTCCAGCGCCGGAGAAAGCATCAGCAGGGATTCCGCATCCCGCATCCGCGCCTCTTCCGCCGTGATCCGTGCAGAACGGCCCAGCTCCATCAGGTGCAGGAAAATATCCACGTAGAAGGAATTACGAATCCGCTGCTCAACCCCGCGTATGTCATCCGCTATCGCGGCAATGTCAAAACGAATCTCATACACCGGGCGAAGACCCCCGTCCCTAAGATCCAATACCGTGGTATGCCCTCCGGGAACCAGCTCCTCAGACGTGCTGTTAATGTTCGCAGAGCCCACCGTAGGCGGGTTCACCAGCATGTCCAGCCCCCGGTACTTCTTCCGCTCTTCCTCCTGCAACATCGCCGCATCGCTTACGCACAGCATACCGGGAGAATCCACGCCATAATCCCCCTGCGGTGTGGTCTCCCACCGGGGAACCATCACAGGAAAACTGTAGAAACCCGACTCCTTCAGCAGCTGCTGGTTCTTAAAAGGCAAGTCCCCCAACGCAGTGGTAGCCTGCTCACCCACAAAAATGTGGCGGGAAATGACAGGGAACTTCCCCCGGTTCCCATAATCCCTCGAAATCGAGATCAGCACCTTAAACGGCTTGACAGGGTTGGTCTTCGCCACATGGTGCACCGTCTGCGGTGCACTCTCCGGATAGGCCCGAATAATATCAGATGCCCGCATAGCAACCATGTACTGAAAGATATCGACAACACCCTCATCGTTGCAGCTGAACACGTACGTACCCGCCTCGAACCGCTGAATACGAAAGCTGTGGTCCACGTTCTCAAAGATACCAAGGGCACTGGTACCGTAAGACCCCCACTCCCCGTAAACATACGGCAGGGCACTGTAGAGCTTTGCATCCTCGCACGCGGTAGCCACCTTCTGATTCACCTGGCGGCACCAGTCCATCACATTACGATTCGCCAGCAATGCCGTGTCCATGGGGGCATACCGGACCCACGGGCGTGTCGGCGGGCTTACCCCAGCCATCATACCCGCCTTGAATACCCGAAGGCTGAGCTGCGCCGTGCTGTTGATAATTGCTGAACGGTCGGGGACAGCACTCGACTCCCCCGGGGTAGCCATCCCGTCCTTGTAGCCAATGATGTACTCCGCCACCCGCGACCAGGGATCCTCCCAATGCTTCCGCTTGGTCAGCAGCTCATTGTAAATCGCCAAATCCCGCTGAACACCTGTCGGCATTACCAGAGCCCTGCTTTAAACTTACCGGTTTTCGGGTGCTGCCACGCGTTTGATTCCCCACCCGATCTGGCGTACTGATCAGCCAGCGGAAACCTGCTGTCCGCTTTCGGAGGCGTCGGGTGCTGCCACGCGTTTGATTCCCCACCCGATCTGGCGTACTGATCAGCCAGCGGAAACCTGCTGTCCGCTTTCGGAGGCGTCGGGTGCTGCCACGTGCCCTCTCGGGAAATCCCCGTCACAGACCCTCCGGGGTCCGTCGCTAACGACCCAAGCGGTGGCCTTGAGCGTGGCCGCATATAGCTGAACCACATCGACTGATCACCCAGCAGACCCCCGAGCTGAGACCCCGTGGATCCCGAAAAAGGCTGAACCGGTGCATTGGCCCGAGACGCGCTCTGCTGCTGCGCTATCGAAGGCTTTGGTGCTTTAGGAGAATGCACGGCGTTTAGGCTGCTCCCAGGGAAGCACAGGATAGACCTGTGCAGGCTTCGGGTTA
>NZ_JBHNMF010000482.1:0-2520 GCF_048562965.1 Thiolapillus sp.
TATCTCAACCATGTGCTACAGCATATTGGGAACGCCAAGATGGTTGAGGACGTCGAAGCCTTGCTACCCTGGAACACCTCCCTCAACAAGATGCAAAAGGGTTGATTCTTTGGCGCTTACGCTTTGTCCGGCAACCAGCGCCGCGATCAACAGCACCAGCAAAACCAGAACGGGAATAAAATAGTAGAGCATGGAATGGGAACGGCCATCCGGCACGGCCGGCTTGGCTGTGTGTTCCGTTGCGCTTTCTTGTTTTTCTTCTGCGGTTTTTTCTGTACTACCAGACACCTGTTCCCCCATCGGGCGCTATACCCGGGCGTAAAAATTCCGTTTCCATGTGTTATTAACCCGGCGACCAAATATGTCGCCGAGTCAAGATGTTATTCATCTCGCCGATACTGATCCGCCAGTACACCCAACAGCGCCTCGGCCAGCTGTTGCTTGTCCTGCACAGGCAAATGCTTTTCGCCTTCCGGCCAGATGACCAGCAATGCGTTTTCATCGCTTTCGAACCCCATCCCTTCCGCAACGCTGTTGGCGGCGAGCATATCCACCTGCTTCGCCAAAAGCTTTGCCCGCGCATTCTCGGCCAGATTCTGCGTTTCTGCAGCAAACCCCAAAGTATAAGGACCCTCTTCAAGTGTAGCCACTTCTGCAAGAATGTCCGGGTTTCTGACTAGGCTGATATCCATCCTGTCGGACAGCTTCTTTGTTTTCTGCTGCTGCGGATTTTCGGGCCGATAATCCGCCACGGCCGCACAGCCAACGAATATATCAACAGAATGAATGTTTTCAAAGACAGCCTTGTGCATTTGCAACGCTGTTTGCACATTAACGCGATTTACACCTGGTGGCGCAGGAAGGCTGACCGGGCCGGATACCAGCAGCACATCAGCACCTTCCCGCCGGAAGGCCCGTGCCAGGGCATAGCCCATCTTTCCGGAACTGCGGTTGCCGATAAACCTTACGGGATCTATGGCCTCGTGGGTGGGGCCGGCGGTAATCAACACCTTCTTCCCGGCAAAGAGACCGGCACCGGAAGCGCTGTCAAGCGCAGCAAGCATGTCCGCCGGTTCCTGCATTCGGCCAGGACCCGTATCACCGCAGGCCTGCTCGCCGCTTTCCGGCCCCAGAACGCGCACGCCTCTTTCTTCCAGCAGGGAAAGGTTATGCTGGACGGCGGGATGCCGCCACATGCGCTGATTCATCGCCGGCGCGATGGCAATGGATGAGGCACTCGCGAGACACAGAGTGGAAAGCAGGTCGTTCGCCAGCCCCAACGCCATGCGCGCCATGAAATCGGCGCTGGCAGGAGCAATCACCATCTGATCCGCCCAGCGCGCCAGCTCGATGTGCCCCATTGCAGCCTCATGTTCCTCGTCGAACAGAGAGCAGCGAACGGGACTGCCGGTCACCGCCTGTAAAGTCAAAGGCGAGACGAAGCGCGTAGCGGCCTCCGTCATGACCACACGCACCCTGGCACCGGCCTTGAGCAGCAGCCGGGCCAGTTCCACGCTCTTGTAGGCTGCAATCCCTCCGGTCACACCCAACAGAATATTCTGATTTGCAACGCCTGCCACTGTCCACCAGCCGCTTGTTGTTCACACAGGGAATCAAGAGTAACCCAAGCCGCAGGCCCTGCAAAGGCATAGCGTCTGGAAAACAGCCCTCGAATGCGCTAGTCTCCAGGACGGCGATTGAAAATTCCATCCGTGGCTTCTATCAGCCGGGGCAGGGAAACGCCATATGTTTTAATAAGGCGAACAACAGAATCAACTTCAAGGATGAAGATATGCCTATCACCGACTGGCCCGAACAGGAACGTCCCAGAGAAAAACTGCTGCAATCCGGCGCCCAGGCGCTTTCAGATGCGGAGCTCCTCGCCATATTCCTCAGAACCGGCTGCAAAGGCATCAGCGCCCTGGATCTGGCCCGCCAGCTGCTGCAGGAATTCGGCGGTCTGCGCCCCCTGCTTGCCGCAGGGCGCAAGGAATTCTGCGCCATGCACGGCCTGGGCGACGCCAAATACTGCCAGTTGCAGGCCGTTATCGAAATGGCTCATCGCCACCTGCGGGAATCGTTGCAACGTGGCGATGCCCTGACCTCACCGGAACAGACCCGGCGATACCTCTGGTTCCGGCTCCAGTCCTACCCCTACGAAGTTTTCGCCTGCCTGTTTCTCGACAACCGTCACCGCATCATCGCTTTCGAGGAGCTCTTTCAGGGCACCATCGACGGCGCCAGCGTCTATCCTCGGGAAGTCGTGCGCCGCTGTCTGCACCACAACGCCGCAGCGGTCATCTTCAGCCACAACCATCCTTCAGGTGTTGCCGAACCCAGTCACGCTGATGAACAGATCACCCTGCGCCTCAGGGAAGCGCTGGCCCTCATCGACATACGGGTACTCGATCATGTCATCGTGGGAAGTGACAGCAGCACCTCTCTGGCAGAACGCGGGCTGCTGTAATACCCTGGTTTGCTTCAAGGCATCTCAAACAAAGGTCATTCCGACCCAGGCAG
>NZ_JBHNMF010000483.1:0-2516 GCF_048562965.1 Thiolapillus sp.
AGCGCCAGCTCTACACCGGATACTTGCCAGGGACTCTTGATTCCCAGTATCTGGGCATATAGGTCTTTGTCTCTCATAGGGGATTACGATAATCTACCCACTCCATTTGGGGAAGAGCCCATTAATGATTTCGACGGGCTGGTAGTAGCTTCCACACACGGTTCCCCCTGGCGCTACGATACCTTCGTGCCTGTGATGTTTGCAGGCAACGGCCTGTCTGCGAAGCAAATCAGCCGTGCGGTCACGCCTTATGATATTGCGGTGACGCTGGCAGCTTATCTGGGTGTGAAAGCACCATCCGGCTCGATTGGCAATCAGTTGCCGGAAGTCATGCTCAACAGCAGGTAAGCGACCTGAAGATCGATATTGCACGCAAGAAAAAGCCCCCTGCATGCAGGGGGCTTTTCTCTGGTGCCGGAATCAGTCAGCGGTTGAGCCGGTTCTCGATAAGGTGATCCACTACGGACGGATCGGCGAGGGTAGAGGTATCGCCCAGGTTGTCCAGCTCGTTCGCGGCGATCTTGCGCAGGATGCGGCGCATGATCTTGCCGGAGCGCGTCTTGGGCAGACCCGGCGCCCACTGGATCAGGTTGACCTTGGCAATGGGGCCGATTTCCTTTCTCACCAGCTGGACGAGTTCATCCTTCAGCTCATCCTTGTACTCTTCGCCACTCATCAGTGTCACATAGGCGTAGATGCCCTGGCCGGTGATGGGGTGGGGATAGCCCACCACGGCTGCTTCCGCCACCTTGGGGTGCAATACCAGGGCGGATTCTATTTCGGCGGTACCCAGGCGGTGTCCCGAGACGTTCAGAACATCGTCTACCCGCCCGGTGATCCAGTAGTAGCCGTCGTCATCACGGCGTGCGCCGTCACCGGTGAAATAGTAACCGGGATACATCTGGAAATAGGTCTCATAGAAGCGTTTGTGGTCCCCGTAGAGGGTGCGCATCATGGAAGGCCAGGGCGCCTTGATGGCGAGGTTGCCGGAAGCCGGATTGCCGTTGATTTCCTTGCCTTCATCATCCAGCAGTACCGGCTGTACGCCGAAGAACGGGAAGGTGGCCGAACCGGGTTTCAGCGGGGTTGCCCCAGGCAGGGGGGTGAGCATGTGTGCACCGGTCTCGGTCTGCCACCAGGTGTCCACGATGGGGTAGCGCTCGTCACCGATCACGCGGTAGTACCATTCCCAGGCCTCGGGATTGATGGGTTCGCCTACGGTGCCCAGCAGGCGCAGACTCTTGCGTGAGGTTTCCTTGACTAGGTCTTCACCACAGGCCATGAGTGCGCGAATGGCTGTCGGTGCCGTATAGAAACTGGCGACCTGGTGCTTGTCACAGACCTGCCAGAAGCGGTTGGCGCTGGGATAGGTGGGGATGCCTTCGAACATCAGGCTGGTGGCGCCGTTGGTCAGAGGGCCGTAAACGATATAACTGTGGCCGGTGACCCAGCCGATGTCGGCGGTGCACCAGTAGACTTCACTGTCCTTGTAGTCGAATACCAGCTTGTGGGTCATGGCTGCCTGAAGCAGATAGCCTCCGGTGGTGTGCAGCACGCCCTTGGGTTTGCCGGTCGAGCCGGAGGTGTAGAGGATGAACAGGGGGTCTTCGGCATCCATCTGTTCGGGCTCGCACACAGGGTCTGCATCGGCCATGGCTTCGTGATACCAGACATCACGGTCATCGGTCCATTCCACTGGATCGCCACCGCGTTTTACCACTATCGATGTATGAACGTTAGGACAGCCTTCCAGGGCTTTGTCGGCGTTGACTTTCAGGGGCAGACGCTTGCCGCCGCGGATGGACTGATCGGCGGTGATCAGTACCTGACAGTCCGAGTCGAGGATGCGGTCTTTCAGCGCATCAGGGGAGAATGCGCTGAACACGATGGAATGTACTGCGCCGATGCGGGTACAGGCCAGCATGGCCACCACGGCTTCGGGAATCATGGGCATGTAGATGGAAACCCGGTCGCCTTTCTTTACGCCGCGGCTCTTGAGAACATTGGCGAACTTGTTGACGTCTGCATGCAGTTCCCTGTAGCTGATTTTCTTGTCTTCGTTCGGATCATCGCCTTCCCACAGGATGGCGGTCTGGTCGCCGCGGGTGTTCAGGTGGCGGTCCAGGCAGTTGTACGATACGTTCAGCTTTCCGCCCTTGAACCATTCGATGTGCAGGTCTTCTTCCATGAAGCTCCAGTCGAGTACCTTGTCCCAGCCCTTGAACCAATGCAGGTAGTTCATGGCCTGCTCGCCCCAGTATCCTTCCGGATCTTCGACAGAGCGCTTGTAATCTTTTTCGTATTCTTCGGCGGTGATGTTTGCCTGAGCGGCAAAGTCTTCCGGAACAGGGTAGATGATATCTTCTGACATGATAATCTCCGTGGTTTGGTTAGCTTCTAGAGTTTAGCAGGCTGTTGAAAAACACCCAAATCTGAGAAAATATCACTAAGAATTGAACGAGAAGCAAAAGTACCATGCGTGGTCCCGATATTCATCAAGATACGTTATTCAGCAC
>NZ_JBHNMF010000484.1:0-2505 GCF_048562965.1 Thiolapillus sp.
CAATAGCAGATGATTGTTTTTACAAGAAGAAAGTGTGTGATATAGCACACAAGCTGTGTCGTATGGCGCAACTGCCGAAGCGTTCTCTTCCTTGCTTCCGGGTAACAGCCTGATTTGTGGGTGGTCTTTCGAATGGCATAAGAATTGCACTATATGCTGAAGTTTTAACCTCCAACTTATTGAGACTGACAGCCAATGAAAAAGAAGCAGATTCTTCCCTTTGTGATTTGCAGCAGTCTGTGTGCCACTGGTGTGGCCGCTGACCAGGAAGACAAGAAAGAAGATACCGAAGCAATGCCGGAAATGGTGGTGCAGGGCACGCGCCTCAATGATATCAGCGGCAAGGAAGTAAAATCTGCTGACCTGGCGGAAGCCCTGGCAAAGAAATCAGCTTCTGTTTCCCTGGTGCGCCGCAGTGGCATTGCCAATGACATCATCCTGCGTGGCCAGAAGAAGGACAACATCAATATTCTCATTGATGGTGGCAAGATCTACGGTGCCTGCCCCAACCGCATGGATCCGCCCACCTCCCATATTCTGACCAACAACATCGAATCTGTGGAGATCACCGAAGGCCCCTACGACGTGGAGAACTTCGGCACACTCAGCGGTGCGGTGAAGATCACCACCAAGGAACCGGAAGAGGGCATGCACGGCGAGGTCAGCCTCAATGTGGGCAGCTGGAATTACCTGAAAGGCGCTGCGACTTTGACAGGGGGCACCGATCGTGTGCGCGCTATGGCCAGCATTTCCAGGGAAAGCAGTGATCAGTACGAAGATGGCGACGGCAATGACTTTGCCGAGCAGATCGAGAACTATGATCCAACCAGCAAGGGACGGTATCAGGACAAATACCGGGATCTGGAGGCCTATGAAAAATCCACTTTCATGGGAAAACTGTTCGTGGATATTACCGAGAACCAGGAACTCAAGCTGAGCTACACCGCCAACCGCAGTGATGATGTGCTGTATCCTTCCAGTCCCATGGATGCCATCTACGACGATTCCGATATTTTTGATGTGCAATATGTCATCAGCGATCTGGGAATCTGGTCGCGGGAGCTGAGCTTTCAGTATTACAACTCCCAGGTGGACCATCCCATGTCCAACCGCTACCGCCTTTCCTCCGGCCCAGGTTCCGTGAATGAGAAGACCCACCACCTGGAAACCGAGATGCAGGGCGCCAAGGTTAAAAATAGCTGGGATCTGAGCGATGGCACGGTCATGACCGTGGGGCTGGATTTCAGCCGCCGTAACTGGGATGGCGCCTTCGAGGGCAAAGGCATGGCTGCCAAGATCGATGGCTTCGTCAGTATCGATGATGTGGATACGGACAATGCCGCCATCTTTGTCGAGGCGGAAAAGAATATCGAAAGCTTCAACCTGAAGCTGGGTGCCCGTTATGATGACACCACCATCGAACCCGCCGGGACACAGCCTTCCAACGATTATTCAGCACTCAGTGCTTTTGCCTTCGGTACCTATGGGCTGCAGGATGGCCTGAAACTGTTCGGTGGTGTGGGGCGTTCCGCACGTGTACCGGATGCCCGTGAACTCTACCTGCGATTCCCCACGGCGGGCGGCGTGCTTATCGGCAACCCTGATCTGGATCAGGTGATCAATACCGAAATCGATCTTGGCATGGAACTGAATGCCGGTTCCCTGTATATCAAGCCCAAGGTTTTCTACAGCTGGCTGGGTGACTTCATCGTCTACAATGACAGTAAAATGATGCGCCGCTTCGACAATGTGGATGCGACCCTTTATGGTTTCTCCGTTGATGGCTCCTGGAATTTCACTGACCAGATTTACCTGGATTTTGGCCTGGCCTGGCAGCGCGGCGAGAAAGACAAAGCGCAACCCGGACAGACAGACAGGGATTTGCCGGAGATTCCGCCTCTCAAGGGTACTCTGGCGCTCAACTGGGAGTACCTGGATGACAGCCTGGCGCGTGCCGAAGTGGTGGCTGCCGACAACTGGACCCGCTATGACGCAGACAATGGTGAACAGGAGCTCGACAGCTGGGCCGTTCTCAACCTGAAGGTGGACCATGCGCTCACCAAGAACATCAATCTGGTGCTGGGTGTGGACAATGTGTTCGATGAAACCTATGCCGTCAGCAACACCTACAAGGACCTGACCCTGCTGGAAGGCGGCGGCGGTGATGTGATTCTGATGAACGAACCCGGAAGGTACTTCTACTTGAACGCAGCCTACCGGTTCTAAGACATTCTTTTCCGGCGACCGCATCCGTTGCGGCGCAAGGAAAGATGGTCAGAATGTTTTCCGGGCAAATTGGCCTGCAGTCTCTGCTGCGGGCCTTTCCTTTTGATCTGCGGCAATAAAGTTCAATTGAAGCAACAATACAAGTGTCAACAGCACTATATTTAACTGAAGTTTCCCAGAAATTATTCAAGCCACCATGCGCAGCAGCACAGTGACCAGAGAATTTCCGGGGGGATTGCCGGGTTTGGGGCAAACCCTGGCAAAATTCTCATCCAAAGC
>NZ_JBHNMF010000485.1:0-2496 GCF_048562965.1 Thiolapillus sp.
CCGCGTTCGGAGGCCTACTTTGTTTTCCCTCTGGCGCAAGGCACGCCGGGAAAACAGTGCGGCCTCGCGGCTACTGGGGTCTACCAGCCTTCGCTTCGCTCTCCATGGCTGGCAGCGATCGATCTTTCCCGTGACATAACGGTCACCGTTCAATGCACCATTGCAACCACTGATACTGTCCAGCCGGTAGCCGGCATCCGCCCTGACGACGAACTCCGCAATGGCACCCTGATCCCTATGCTGCACAGGTGGCAGCAAAGCTCCACCAGCGCTACTGCTGGTGCTCAGGGTATAGTTGGGAATACAGGCGGCGTGGGTGACGATGAAAACGCCAAATCGCTTCTTCGGATCATCCTCCTGCAAATCGATACCATGGAGCCCATTGGGTTGTGGCGGCAAGACGCTTCCCATGGGGATGGATACAGGCAACCCGTCGTAGACACCGCTGACCAAGGGCTCCCCGAAAAGATCGAAAACCGAGTGGATTCTGTAAGCTGCACCGTACTCGAGCACATCACCCAGATCCACGGCGACCAAATCATTTTCATCATAGTTGTAGACGACGATCCTGGCCCTTCCAGGATCATACCGGTTCTTGCTGACAACGATCTTCCTGCCAGTGGGAGGGTCGCTGGTTTCCCGAAAATCGTTGCCACCCAGATCACGGATCTCCGATTGGGACGAACCCGTGATGCCATGCAACACTGTCGTATCCTTTATATCCAGGCGGTCCCAATGACCCGCAACCCACAGGTTTTCATCCAGGTAGTTGTTCTCCAGCAACGCGGTCTGTTCTGTAATGCTGCCTCCGTAACCCACACGGGTACCGCGTCCATTGTCCGAATAGCCCAGATTGTTCCTGATCAACAGGTTTCTGACCGGCTGATAGCCTCCCACCAGGCAGTTGTCTTTTTTCTGGCTGTTGCGCGGATCAGAAGCCCCGGCCAGAAACCAGACATTGTCCTGTATGCTGAAATTGTCGATGGCGCCCTTTTCTGTATAGACATGGATGCCCGTACCAAAACCAAAAAAGATGATGTTATTGGTCAGGCGTTTCACGCCGCCGCGATTCTGCGCGTAGATGGCATGACCATGCCCGCGACCTGGAGCCGTCCAGCCATTGTTGTAGATGATGCTGCCGTATATCTCGGTATCTTCGCTGTCGCCTCCCTTGTACCACGCATTGATGCCACCGGCATTGTCATGGGCAATGAAGTTGATGACTTTGTTGTTTTTTCCATAGATATCGACACCTCCTCTGAGCGTGATATCGGCGGGGCTGGAGCCGTCTTCCTGCGTCTCGCGTTTTACATCACGGCTGCGCACTTCCAGGCCGAAATACTGCACCCAGGAACCATTGATGCGCAATCCTGAACCTGATGCGGCCCCGGTTGTATCGATGATCACCGGTTTCCCGGGAACAGGCAGTACGCGTATGGGTTCGGATTCGGTACCCGACAGATCACTCAAGCGTGTCTTCGGCCTCGTGATAGATTTTGGGACATCCCAGTCCCCAAAATCGACTCGGCCTTTGACAACCTATTGGTGCCCCAGCCGTCCTGGTCACCCAGCACTACGCAACAACTTCGCAAGCTCGTTGCTGCTCCGTACTTGGCTCCCAATGACTGGACGCCGCGTTTGGATGCCTACTTTGCTTCCCCTCTGGCGCTATGCGCACGACGGGTAAGCAGTGCGGTCTCGCGGCTACTGGGGTCTACCAGCCTTCGCTTCGCTCTCCATGGCTGGCAGCGGACGAAAGTCCCCTTGTAAGTGCCTTCCATCAGCCACAGCACACCTCCCGGTCCCACCGGACTGCCTGCGCTCAATGCGGATTGAAGATCCAGCGGATCGTCCTCAGTGCCTGCTGCCAAAGGATTTCCTGAAGGCGAGGCAAAGAACCCCCGGGGACTTTCAACGGGCAGCACCGTACAAGTGGAATCCGCAAAGGTACTGCTGTCAAAGGTATTGAAAGCGCCAAAGGCAGATGCCGAAAGAAAGAACAGCGGTAGGAAATTGACGCGCATAAGCAAAGAAGCTGGCCTGCAGAATGCGGAACAGGAAAAATCACACCATACGACAATCCGGCAGTATTTACTGTGCGCATCTTCCTGTTGTCTGTTGTCCCTTCCCCAGGCAATATGGGCACGCCATGTGCGGGAAAACCGGACAAATCTGTTCGTTGCCAACAATTCTCCACCAGACTATTGACCTTTCCCGGCATCCCAATTAACATACGCGCCTCAACCATTCCGCCATAGCTCAGTTGGTAGAGCAACGGACTGTTAATCCGTTTGTCGCTGGTTCGAGCCCAGCTGGCGGAGCCAATTCAAAGCCCTGTTTTTACAGGGCTTTATCTTTTGCAGCTATATTTCTCCAAACTGAAGTTTCCCAGAAATTATTCAAGCCACCATGCGCAGCAGCACAGTGACCAGAGAATTTCCGGGGGGATTGCCGGGTTTGGGGCAAACCCTGGCAAAATTCTCATCCAAAGCCGCT
>NZ_JBHNMF010000486.1:0-2495 GCF_048562965.1 Thiolapillus sp.
AGCGTTGACGTGGTGAGGGCAGGTAGTTATTGTGAAGACGCAGCCAATATTCAAAGGGCTTTTCGCTACCCAGACGAACAATTTCTTTTCCTAAATAAGCTTCCAACTTATCTAAGGTATCGTAAACTTCTTGCAGCTCTGCACCTGTATCAGTAAAGAAGTACTCCATTTTCTCGGAAATTTCTGGGTAGTGTTCTTTTATGTAGATGGCGAGTGCTGCACTATCTTTACCGCCAGAGATTCCTAACACATGGCGAGAGTTTTTATCAGCGTTTAACGCATATTCATGCCATTTCATTTCGCCCCTTAACTGTCTTTTTAGCCTTTAGCTTAGTAGCTTTTAGCTGTTGTTTATTTGATTCACGGTATTTCGCCAGAAACTCATCAACCACCTCAGCGAGTGCAGCTAAACCTAGCTCTTGCCCGCCTAACTCTTCTAACCTCTCAGTTATTTCCCGTTTTGCACTCTTTATGATTGCATGCCGTTTTGAGTCAACAGCCACGACTTCATCATAGTCCGACGCACCCTTCTTAACACTGCGGATCAGATATACTTCAAATTCTGAATCAACTTTATTTCCGACTTCTTGATAATGAACTCGTAGTTTTTCGAGATCATTCAGCTTACGACTAAACTCGGTTAAGCGATATTCTGCTGCATCTCTGTCATTATCACTCCATTTGTCGATTGATTTACGCCCAAGAAATGTCAGCAGGCCATCGAACCATGCCTCATCGCATCCTTCTTTTTGTATTAACCGAAGAATAAAAGCACGCTGCCCATCTCTATCAATAGTGTAATCTTCGAGTCCTATATAACGGCCGTAAACTGACTTCCTCAGCTCTTCCAGCGATATCTCTTTATCAAAATGAAGAGCTTGTGCACACAACTTACGCATCTCGTCTTTTAATTCTGAGAAGCAATATTTAAGTTCGCGCAGTGTTTCAGTTAAGTCCTGCGACAAACCAGCAACAGCTAAATCGCCCTGATCTTTTCCCTTCAGATCATAACCAAGCGCTTTGGGCACTTCTTCGACTAATAAAGTAACCGGCGATTTAGAGTGCCTGAACACGTCACGTACAGCCTGGCTACGTTTTGAAAGCCCTCTTGATGTTTTCAGTGTGTACTCCGGCAAACTACACACAAAATTTGCAATTGGCTTTGCAATTCCTAGTAGATCACGTGTTTTTCCATCTTTAAAGAGTGCTTTTGAATACTCTTTAAAGATGGATGAGTTTAACCCGGCAATTCTAAAGCGCTGAAAAGTAAATTCATCGGGCCGCTTTACGAAGTGCTCTATCATCTCTTCTGTAAAACGCGGTTTGAAAACACGGTTTTCGTAGATTGCCAATTCATCTTGATTAGCAATAATTACCGCTACATAAAGAATGGGCAGGACGCCTTCTTTAACACCATAGGGTGGGGCCAGTAACTCTCTATTTAATTCAACGAGTGACTTTTGGGATTTCTCAGTAGTATTTAAGAGTCGATCTATTCTTGACCACACGCCATAGAAATTACATGGATCGTCAGCCTTTTTATTTGAAGCAGGCCCTTTGAAGTACCAATTGCCGTTTCCACCTTCAACATGAATATTCGCCTTTCTTAGCATGGCACGATATATCGCCTTCTCTGGCGGAAACTTGTCAAAACCGAGGTCTTCCTCATTTCCATTGTTCAGCATTGCCACGACAAGTTTATTTTTGGCTGCATTCGCCTGTGAAGAAGGCTTATCCCTATTAATCAGCTCATTAAATATTTTAGGGCTTAAGCGATATACCTTTTTCAAAACTGAGGACAATACTTCTTGAAGCGCTCGCTTATTTGTTATTTCCAAAGGTTTAGCACCGTAGAACCATTGTCCAAGTCCTGGCTCTTCAATAAGGTACGAGACTTGCCCATCTTCTTTAGTAGAAGCCGCCGCATAACGATCACTAAACTCTCGCTGAGCCACTGGATCAGTGTGTAGCGATTGTGCACCTCGCTGAATCTCTTCCAGCGCCAAAGATTCAGCAAGAATCTCACGCAACTGATCACCATTTCGGCACAGAACCACTATATCTAGTTCTGAGAAATGGCTGACCACCTTCTCAGCGAACAGGACTTCATCATCACTGCTTTCGGCCAAATAGATGATGATTCGTGCATCACGGCTCTTCACCTCGAGTTTTTCATAGCTCGATGCATCGGCAAAAACCGGCACAAAATAACGCAGTGTACCGCTATCGATGGTATAGCGACGTGCAACGATAGGCAACAAAGCATGTCTAGTATTTAACTGCTCGGCCAGATTAAATGCGCCTAGCTTACTGATCTCTTCTCTAACATGTTCTTCAAGGTCAAAGTCGCTGCCTTGCCAAACCCGATACTCAGAACTGAACTTCCTATACTGAACAACTGATTTCTGGATTAAACCTTTAAGCGCCTTCTCAACACATCTCTTCGTTGGCAGGCTTAGCATGACTAATTCTTTAGATGCCTTGAAGTTACCGTG
>NZ_JBHNMF010000487.1:0-2494 GCF_048562965.1 Thiolapillus sp.
ATAGATAAATCAAAGATAGGAGCAAATCATGGCAGTTTCACTGGAAAAAGGGCAGACCGTTTCTCTTACCAAAGAAAATCCACTGCTTAAGCGGATCCATATTGGGCTGGGCTGGGACCCTGCGGAAGAGCAAGGCGTCGAGTTCGATGTTGATGTCAGCCTATTCATGCTGAATTCAACGGGACAAGTTCGCATGGACTGCGACATGATCTACTACAACAACCTGGAGTCGATCTGTCACTCCATTGTGCATACGGGGGACAACCGTACCGGTGAAGGAGACGGAGATGATGAAGTCATCCTGTGTGATTTGAGTAACCTGGAGGAAAGCGTTCGGACGCTGGCGATTGTTGTGACGATTCATGACGCGGTTGCCCGCCGACAGAACTTCGGGCAGGTCGATAATATCTATATTCGCATTGTGGATCAGGATACCGAGCAGGAACTTCAGCGATATGACTTGAGGGAAGAATTCAGTACTGAAACCGCCATTCACGTGGCGGACGTGTACCGCCTGGAAACCGGTGAATGGAAATTCAGGGCTGTGGGCCGCGGTTATAGGGCAGGCTTGGGCATGTTTGCGGAGAAATACGGCGTAGAAGTGGCGGAGCGAGCCTGATGGCTGTAGTCCTCAGCAAAGGTGACCGTTTGAGCCTGCAAGATGATGGTGAGCAGGTATTGAATAACATCTGTGTTGGAGTGTCCTGGGGCGCCATTGTTTATCGCAACTGGCTCGGGATGAAGAAAGTCGAGCCGGTGGATTTGGACTTGGCGGTAGCCATGTATCACAAAGACCGCTCGCTCATCGAAACCATCTATTATGACCATGACAAATCCAGTGATGGTGCGGTGATTCATCATGGTGACGATAAAGTGGGTGACCTGACACCCGAAGGCCGCGACTTCGATAATGAGGTGGTTACCGTGGATCTGTCGAAACTTCGGCCACAGGTCGCACATCTGGTGTTCATGCTGAACAGTTTCGAGTGGAACACCTTTGACGAAATTCCGTACATCCGCATCCGAATTTATGAGGGTCAGCCCGGTAAGCCAGAGCGCATGTTGCTCAATTTCGATGTTGAAAATGACAAATCGTTCGCGGGCAAAGTGTCCATGATTCTTGGCAAGGTTTACCGGGCGAAGACCCCGGCAGGAATGGTGTGGCGTTTTCATGGTATCGGTGAAGCAACACCCGACTGTGAACTGGATGACCTGCGCCGGCGTATTGCCATCGAACACCTCAGCCTTGATGAACTGACGATGTTATCCAGCAGCGTACCGAAACAATTTTTATCCGGCGGCATGAACCCGGTTAAACCAAAGACCGAGGCACGATCAGCCCTTCACCACTAAGCCTTGGAGAAGGCAGGGAGCCGCCGACCACGCGGGTTCAAGTCATCCACCACCCCATCAGGTGGTGGAATGTTTCTGCATACGCTGTCTGGCGTTGATCAGGGCACCGTAACGCTGCATCAGAAAAGGCAGCATGGTCAGGTATTCCGGACCAAACACTTTCCCCAACTGCCGCATGAAAAGCCCCGTGACATAGATAGCATCCTGGTCGGTCATGGGAACCGCGACCAGCGGCCGGTCTTTCTGCATCACGTTGACAAAGAACTTTCCAGGTTGGCGCTCAATGGTAAACCCCTTGGTTTTATCAGCGCCGTGGTTGGAAAAACGGCAGGATGCCGAATAACCCAGAAGCACCGCCAAAACAGCAGGTAGTTCCTGTCGCGTCATTTGCACGCGAATCTTGTTTTCCCAATCGTACTTGCGTGTAGCCACCGCCATAGCGCCATCCAGCGCCACCGTATGGACTCCCCCCTTGGTAATATCCGCATTGAAACACAGGGCGGATTTTCCGCCGTACACATGAAAAGACATACGGTCTTCAGGGGGCATGTCAATATGATCTGCCCCACTGTTTCCATTGGCGTTCATCTTTGACCTCTGTTCTTGTTGTTGGGACGGCTGCTGTGGATGTGTAGCCGGTGTTGGCGCAGGGGCATTATCGCTCAACAAACCGTGGCGCTGAAGCACGCCCATCAGCCACTCCTTGGCTCTTGGGTTGTTTACGGCTTTTTCGAGCGCTTCGATGAAGCGGCTGGGGTCTTCCGTGTTGCGGATACGCTGTGCAACATCCGGGGCAAGATGCACATTGAATCCCAACTGCTTCAGGCGACGGTTGATTTCCCCCAAGCTGAGGGTAGTGTTGGTTTGCGCCGGTTGTGGTGCGTAACTCATGATTTGTCCTCCAATGGATAATACGTTCAATGTCATTGGAGCATGAGTTAAACATGATGCAAGTTAAACGCGACGCGCTTGCCGAACGCAATCAAGTGTCATTAAAAAAACACGCATTGACTGTTAATCACCAAAAAAAATGCTATAAGGTAAGTAAAGAATCATTTGAAGGCAAAGGTAATGGAAATGGAAATGGAAAACAAAAAACTCATTGATTCGCCAACAGACACCACGTTACGGGTCGACCGTG
>NZ_JBHNMF010000488.1:0-2481 GCF_048562965.1 Thiolapillus sp.
CCTTGCTATGTCAACTATTTTTTGAGATTTTTAGTGGTTTTTCTCCTCTGAAACTCTAAACTCTAGTCAAATGTAATTTGGCATTATATCCAAGATGACCGTCATACGACTCACAGAATACAGCCACGGCTCGGGCTGCGGCTGCAAAATCGCTCCGAAGCTGCTGGACGAAATCCTCCAGGGCAGCGTCAGCATGCTCCCGGATCCGCGCCTGCTGGTGGGCAACCAGACCCGTGACGACGCCGCGGTCTATGACCTGGGCGACGGGCGCTCCGTGGTCTCCACCACGGATTTTTTCATGCCCATCGTGGACGACCCCTTCGAGTTCGGCCGTATCGCCGCCACCAACGCCATCAGCGACATTTACGCCATGGGCGGGAAGCCCCTGATGGCCATTGCCATCTTCGGCTGGCCCATCGACAAACTCAGCGCGGAAGTGGGTCAACGGGTGGTCGATGGCGGCAGGCAAACCTGCAAGGACGCCGGCATTCCCCTGGCAGGCGGTCATTCCATCGATTCACCCGAACCCATCTTTGGCCTGGCGGTAACGGGCATTGTCGACAATGCGCAGCTCAAGCGAAACGACCAGGCCACGCCTGGCTGCCGCCTGTATCTCACCAAGCCCATCGGCATTGGCATACTCACCACGGCACAGAAACAGAAAAAACTGGCGCCCGGACACGAGCGTATCGCGCCTGACACCATGTGCCAGCTCAACAGCATCGGTGCAGAGCTCGCCGCCATACCCAGCGTGACCGCCATGACCGACGTCACCGGCTTTGGCCTGCTGGGACACTTGCTGGAAATCTGTCAGGGAAGCAACGTGGCGGCCAGCATCCGCTTCGACCAGGTACCCCTGCTTCCCCATGTCCCGGATTACCTGGCCATGGGTTGCTCTCCCGGCGGTGCGCAACGCAATTTCGACAGCTATGGCGAACACATCGCCCCCCTTACGCCGGAACAGCAGCAAATCCTGTGTGACCCTCAAACTTCCGGCGGACTGCTGGTCGCCGTCACTCCCGAAGCCGAACCCGCATTCCTGGATACCACGGTACGGGCCGGTCTGTCCCTCGCGCCCATCGGTGAGCTTGGGACCCGGGATGTCGCCATATTTATCCGGGTCGAATGAACATGGAACTGCCCCAGGTCAATGATTTCAGGGAGCTCTTCCTGAAAGGCACACCGCTGCTGGATGTGCGCGCGCCGATGGAATTTCAGGCGGGCGCCTTCCCGAATGCCACCAATATTCCCCTGCTCAGCGACGAAGAACGACATCTGATCGGCATTCGTTACAAAGAACAGGGACAGGATGCCGCCATCGAGCTGGGCCGGGAACTCATCGACGGCCAACCCAAGGCTGAACGCACTGCGCAGTGGCAGGCATTCGTGCGACAGCATCCCGAAGGCGTGCTGTACTGTTTCCGGGGTGGCATGCGCTCCAGGATCTCCCAGGAATGGATATACGAAGCCACCGGCATCGCCTACCCCCGCGTCGAGGGCGGCTACAAAGCCTTGCGCAACTTCCTGCTGGAGGAAATCGATCAGTCGATCACAGAGATCCAGCCCACCGTACTGGGCGGCAGAACCGGTGCGGGCAAGACCATCGCCATTCACCGGTTGCAGAACAGCATTGATCTCGAGGGCCTTGCCTGGCACCGCGGCTCTGCCTTCGGCGGCCATGTAACTCCCCAGCCTTCACAGATCGATTTTGAGAACCGCTTGTCCATCGAGCTGATAAGACATCGTGCCGCCGGACGTTTCAGGCTGGTATTTGAAGATGAAAGCAAGGCAGTGGGCTCACGACATATTCCGCCCGCATTGTACGAGCACATGGCCTGCAGCCCTCTGGTGATTCTGGATGTTTCATTGCAGGAGCGTATCGACAACTCCATCGATGAATATGTCACGAGTGCCCTGGAAGAATATCAGGCCATGTATGGGGAGGATCAGGGGTTTCAGAAATGGGCGGCATACGCCACCCACAGTCTGAGCCGTATCAGCAAGCGCCTGGGTGGCGAGCGTTACAGGGAGATGAATGCAAAACTGCAACATGCCATCGGCCATCTGGAACGGACCGGCAACCCCGAAGCGCATCAGGAATGGATTTCACAATTGCTTACTGATTACTATGATCCCATGTACGACTATCAGACTTCCAAAAAGAAAGATCGCATCATTTTCAGTGGAAACATGAAAGAAGTGATCGAATATCTGACCAATTCCTGATCAATCTCTATTCCTCCGGGAAACACCGAACAATGGTGTTATTGTTTTACCCCACCGTGGACCGGGATCCATAGTCATCAAGGTATTATTGATTCCTGCCTGTGCCGGAATAACATTGTTGGATGTTACTTCTACCTGAATCCGTGATTCCAGAACGTCAAAACCCGCATTTTACCGACATGACTCGGCAGGAGCC
The DNA here is from genome assembly GCF_048562965.1 of Thiolapillus sp. Taxonomy (NCBI): domain Bacteria; kingdom Pseudomonadati; phylum Pseudomonadota; class Gammaproteobacteria; order Chromatiales; family Sedimenticolaceae; genus Thiolapillus; species Thiolapillus sp. Next base: position 2,423 of record NZ_JBHNMF010000488.1, read on the forward strand.
TCTGTAATCGGCATGACATCGAATATTTGTCTGGATGGATCAGCAAATTGATGCTTTGG
>NZ_JBHNMF010000489.1:0-2479 GCF_048562965.1 Thiolapillus sp.
AGGGACGAGTACTCGGAATGGCTGCGACTCGCGGTTGGAAGTATCGAGAGTGATGCGTCGTTTGCTTTGTTTGCGATCAGAAAATTGGATGCGCAGGAAGGGCAGGTTGTCCCTTATTTCGATGCTGGTGGCAATCCTACATTTCGGCCGCCTCAAACCTTGGGGAGTGAGGATCTGGTCTATTCCTTGATTTCCAATATCGTCAGAGGTGACTCATCCCGCTTCCTTGATCACCCTGGCCTGGATCAGATGCGTGAAGAAGGAGTGAGAAATGTCGTACTCATTGACGATTCGATTGGCAGCGGCGATCGGGTTACGAGTTTTATGCGCTCTATGATGCAATCTAAGTCGCTCCTGAGTTGGTGGAGTTATGGGCTGATACGGTTCACAATCGTATCCTATGCAAGGACCAGAGAGGGAGAGAAGGTGGTCGTTCGCTCTATGGTAGGTTCTAATCATCCAAAGAGAATATTTCCGAAGGCGACGAAGATTGGTTTCAAGAGCGAAAGAGTCTATGCAGGTTCAGATTTAAAGCTACGATGGGGAAAAAGGTATGAGGACATCTTGCATTTGTGCGAATCCGTGAAGAAAGTAGATCGAATGTTTAGGCTTGGATATGGTGGGATAATGGCCAATCTCGTTTTTCATCATAGTGTACCAAACAATATACCCGGAATACTGCATCGAAGCAGCCAGAGATGGACGGCATTGTTCCCCAATCGCTCTCTACCCGAGTGGATCATTGAATTGTTGGAAGAGGAAGGATGGAGTGCTGGAGGGTCTGCATGGGAGAAGCTGTCTCAGCCTATGGTAGAACTGCTATTGTACGTCAAGAAAGGTGTAAGGAACTGGGCTGTGCTTGCTCAGCGCATGGGACGGGATGAGGACTACATCGAATCTCTTGTCGCTCAGGCGGTGGATCTGGGTCTGATCTCTGACAAGGGTAGGATCACTATATCGGGTATGGATGCCTACTACGCAAATACGCGACAGATAAAGCAAAAAGCATATGACTATTCATTGTATTTTCCAAGTTCATGGTGTGCCGGTTGGTAAACCGTCCAGCCGTCGAGGGGGGTGATGCTGGTTTTTTCACCTGCTTCTCGACAGATCCCGCCGATGATTCATCGGTGGGTGGGGAGGTCGGACAGGCCTCTCTGGAAGAAACCGACGTTAAGGCTCTGCCCTTCAGTGCCGAGGCCGAACAGCCATCGGTGTCTCGGAAGCACCTCGGCACTGATGGTCCTTCGGGCCTGAAGGAGTAGTGGATGGAATCCTGGTCGGCACACCACCTATATCAAGAAGCCTGCGCACCACTAGGGGAAGAGGCCGCGCAGGATATCAGGCGCTATGCAATGTCTCTACAGGAGAAAAGGCTTCCTGTCGTCTTTACGTTGAAACATCTTGCGAAGATAACCGATACCGATTATCGGGTACTGCACACCACCGTGGCGAGGAGACGAGAAGACGAGAACTACAGATTGTTCGCTGTGAAGAAGAGGTCTGGAGGACGGCGATTTCTCCATGCTCCATGTGGGACACTATCGATCGTTCAGGAATTCCTGAACAGTGAGATATTGCAGAGGATATCTCCTCATCCTGCCGCCTTTGCATTCTATCCTGGCGGAGGGATACGGGAATGTGCACAGCGGCACTGTGATGCCAAATGGTTGTTGCATTTCGATCTCAAGGATTTCTTTCATCACGTGACCGAGGTGGAGGTGTTCGAGATCTTCAAGAGTTTGGGGTATAGGCCACTTCTCGCATTCGAGATGTCGAGGATATGTACGACTACGAAGTTACCCCGGAGATTGAGTAAATTGTGCAAATTTCCAAAATCCTATAGAGACCCGGATGAAAATTTCCCCTATCCAGTCTCACGTTGGGGCGTGCTCCCGCAAGGGGCTTCGACCAGTCCTATGTTGAGTAATCTCGCCGCCCGAAGTCTCGATGATGAATTGTCTACGTATGCGCGGAGCAACGGTTTCGTCTATACCCGTTACGCAGATGATCTGACGTTCTCCGCAGCTCGATTGCCGAAAGGTAAGTCTATTTCCCGGATCAGAAAGGAGATCGTCGGATTGGTCGTGGAATGCGGATTCGTCGAGAACAAGTCGAAGTTCAGGGTTTCTGGGCCTGGGTCGAGGAAAGTGGTTCTTGGCCTCTTGGTGGATGGAGAAAGACCGAGGCTCACGAAAGCCACTGCCAAGCGCATAGACCGTCTGCTGCATGCGATCAGTAAGTATGGATTGGTTGAAGTCTCTAGGCATGAGAGATTCGATTCCGCATATGGATTCTACAATCACATCTCTGGTTTGATCGCGTACACCAAAGATGTCGATGTTGGGCGCTGGGAAGACTTCAATGGGCGATTTCAGAAGATTCCATCGCCAATCTCATGAATGGCGCTGTGAATCATGAATGGTGTGGCATATCACGAATGGGGTTGCTAAATGAATGAAGCATCCGTATCCAGCCA
>NZ_JBHNMF010000490.1:0-2464 GCF_048562965.1 Thiolapillus sp.
GCTTCACTGGACTTTAGAACCGAGCAAAAATCGGCCAATCTGGCGGCGAAGAACCGCCGCCTTGCGTTTGTGGATAAATCAAAATAGGGTGGTAGCTATGCCGTGCACTTCACCGGCTAGGATGGTAGCTATGCCGTGCATTAAGTGGTAGCTATGCCGTGCACTTCACTTTTTTAAGCGGGATTATGGCAAAAAGGTGGTAGCTATGCCGTGCACTTCACCGCCGGTTGGTAGTTATACCGTGCACTTCACCGGCTAGGGTGGTAGCTATCCCATGCACTTCACTTTTTTTAAGCGGGATTATGGCAAAAAGGTGGTAGCTATGCCGTGCACTTCACCGCCGGTTGGTAGTTATACCGTGCACTTAAAATGCAATTTTTCGCGTAAGCTATTGATTTCAATGGGGATATTTTTTTGGATAAATCCCTATCCTTTCCTTTATTTAACCTTTAAAAATATTTAACCTTACTTACTCGCCTACCCTTCGCCCTCCTTGGCTTGCTCTCTAATGTGTCCTACCCTATCGGGTACGGACTTCAAAAAGGCTCCTGATAGTCGCCTAAACCCATACCACTATCCAAGAACAGAAACATAACGACCAGAACATACAGTCTAATGTGTGGTCGCCAACTGGCTCCCACAACCAATAACACACATTCACTATCGTTCTTGTAACTGCGGTTCGGCAAGAAGGGTGTCTGGGGTGACTAAGTAGGGCTGAGATAAGGCATAGGACGCTACTACGCAACGCAGGACGGAAGAAGTGGGTTTGCCGAGGGGAACGCTTCACTTCGTTGCGCTCCATCCCCTCCAGTCGTGTTTATCGTCTTCCAGACGAAAACCCCCTTTTTTGATTAAAACGCCCGTGGATTTGCTTCACTTTTTTCTGTTTTTCTCCATCTTTTCCTTGCATATAGCACCGTAACGGTGCTATAATGAGCCTGTTGTTTAAAGAAACAGGGGAAAGAAAAATGAAAACAATCGCGATTACCAACCAAAAAGGGGGCGTGGGAAAAACCACCATTGCTGTGCATTTGGCTTTTGATTTGCGCGATAAGGGGAAGCGAGTTCTTTTTATTGACACTGACCCCCAAGGCAACAGCACATCAACCTTAGGAAATTATCTTGCTGATGCAAAAGCATCAATGATGTTTTCAGAACCCCTGTCTTTTGAGCCAGAAAACGGATTAAATGTGATTGGTGCTGATGCAGGACTGGCAGATATTGAACGGGCTGATCCCGTTGTGATTAAGCAGTTTATGCTTAATATTAACAATTTTAATGATACTTTCGACTACTGCATAATTGATACGCCGCCGACCATGGGGCTACGAATGACTGCGGCGATTATGGTTTCAGATTTTGTGGTGTCCCCTATTGAGCTTGAAAGCTATTCGATTTCTGGAATTACGACGATGCTACAGACAATCTTCGGAATAAAAGAAAAATACAATAATAAGTTGGTATTTGTGGGCATGGTGCCAAATCGGTTCAATCCGCGTTCGATAGATCAAAAAAATACCTTTATCGAATTGGTAAAAAACTATGCTCATCTGATTATTCAGGCGAAAATAGGAATCAGGTCGTCGATTCCTGAAGCGCTGGTAAACAAGATACCCGTCTGGGAAGTAAAAAAAACAGCCGCTAAAAAAGCCGCTGAAGAAATCAAAAACGCCCTAAATCTTATTTATGAAGTAATGGAGAAGAACAATGGTTGACCTATCCGGCTTGGACGACTTCAAAGCGTCAGATTTTATTGACCCCGCAAACAGAAAGAAAATAAATACTGGGCATAACGGCTTGCTGATGGTCAGTATCGATCTGATCGATGAAGACCCGAACCAGCCCAGGAAAGAATTTGATGAAGGCAAATTGAAAGAGCTCGCTGATTCCATTTTGTTTGTTCTGCAAGATGGAAAAAAGCGCGGGATTAAATCCCCGCTTTCATTGAAGAAAAATGGAGATCGTTATGTCATCAATCACGGCGCCAGGCGTTACCGCGCCGCGAAGCTAGCGGGGCTGTCAGAGGTTCCGGCGTTTATTGATGAAGCACATACTAAAGACGATCAAGTGATTGAAAATATACAGCGAGATAATCTTTCTGTAGTGGAAATTGCCGAATATGTTACAGCGCAAATTAAAGCGGGGAAAAAGAAAAAAGATATTGCTGAACAGTTGGGTAAACCAGCTTCTTTCGTATCCGAACACGCTGTTTTTCTGGATTTCCCTGACTGCATTAGGTCGCTCTATGATTTAGGTAATTTTAAAAGTATCCGTGCCTTGTATGATCTTTATCGCCAGTATCAAAATAATCCTAAAGCTGTAGAAGAGTTTTGCAATCAAGAACATATTTCTACATCATCAATAAAAGAATTTGTTAAGGAACTTGGTGCTTCATCAGTTAAAAAATCAAAGAACAACAACCCAATAAAAACCAGGTCTGAAGAACCCACGGGCGGAAAAT
>NZ_JBHNMF010000491.1:0-2460 GCF_048562965.1 Thiolapillus sp.
GCCTATTGCCGCATCTCCAGTTACCTGCAGACCATGGCAAATCAGGGATACAATCCGCTGGTCGCCATTCAAATGGCCTTTTCGGGACAGCTCTATGCTGATAGGGGTGAGTAGTTACGCTGGAAGAACGGATCCTTGCGGATACCTTCTACGGCCTCGAAGTCGTTCTTGCCCTGGCACAGCAGTCCAAGATAGGTCCGGACCAGGTCGATATGGGCTATGCCGTGGCGCAGGGGGATGGACTTGAGGCGCTTTTTCAGCCCACTGTGGCGATTGATGATGGGGCCGGCTACCACCAGGCCGGCATGGGAGGCGTAGATTTCCGTGTCGCTTTGCTCGAAGATGAATGTCATTGGCAGTTCACCCCTTGGGTGAAATCATGAAAATCACTGGAACTGCAATTTTACGCGATTATCATCGGGCGAACGACTTTCAGGTGGCTGCCGAAGTCACGGATTCAGGTTAATCTAATAGCCACAAGGGCGCAATAGGGTAGCGCAGCGCATTGTGCGGGCTTTCTTCTGTTGATGCGAAAGACAACATGAGCTAGCATCCATTCCATGAAGGCGGAACGCCTGCTCCACCAGCGACAATGGATCTCACAAAATGGACGCATCGAGATAAAGGCTTGGTGTGTTTCCTGTCCCGTTCTGCCTTGCGACCACGAGTATAGATACAGCCTGGTCTATATTCGGGACGGCCAAAGGGTCATCGGATTCGATAACGAGCGGGGTAAGATGGATGATATGTTGTACCTGGGTTCAGCCAGAAACGCCGAACAAGGCACTCCAGCCAACGCTCGTGCTTCGCGCGGCTGAATTAGGCCGTTCGGTTTTGAATAGGGGATAATATGCCGACTGTTTTGAGAATAAAAGGTTTTCGGTTTCACTTTTATTCTGATGAAGGAGCGGAGCCTGCGCATATTCATGTTCGTTGTGCTGATGGTGAATGCAAATTTTGGTTGTTGCCAATATCGATTGCGAGAAATAGAGGTATTCCATCGCATCAAATAAGAGAAATCGAGAGACTTGTATACGAGAACCAACAGTTGCTTTTGGAGAAATTCCATGAATACCATGCCGGTTGAAAGTGAACCTTGTGCCCTGCGTGCCTGGGCGGAAGGGAGAATGATATATATGGAGCTAACAGATGGTCGAGTTATTGGTTTTCCGGCAGATCGTTTTGAAATTCTCAGGAAAGCTCCTGACGAAAAACTAAAACAAGTAACCATTGAGGTGAACGGCTACGCACTTCGTTGGGAAGCGCTCGACGAAGACCTGACCGTAGAAGGTGTAGTTGCAGGAAGGTTTCAACTTCCTCTTCCGGAACAAGCTGCGTAGTATAATTCTGTAATTCTGGATATAATTCTGGGGACACATTGGGAATAGAAGATACCCATAAATGGTGTCAATGGGAGGGTGTCCTAAATTTGCCAAATTTGGTTGAAGGACAGCGCCTTGCGGACGCCGTAGTCCCCTGGCAGAATGCAATAAAACCTTCCGTAGGATTTTTTTTAAAGTCCCCGATAGGGGATCCGTAAATCCCACGCCTTTAGGCGGCAGGGTTGGAATGGTAAGCTTGATGCCATGCAGAATTACAAGCACGGTGGCCACACGATATGGGATTGCAAGTACCACCTGGTCTGGGTGACGAAGTACCGTTATCCGATTTTGGGTGGTGATGTTGGGTTACGATGCCGGGAATTGCTTCGAGAGATAGCGCGTAGCAAGGAAATGATCATCTATGCAGGTTCGATCAACCGGGATCATGTGCATATGCTGATAGGTATCCCGCCCAACTTGTCGGTATCGAAAGCAGTGCAATTTCTCAAGGGGAAAAGTTCACACAAATTATTGTCAGAGTTTTCCTCGCTGAGGAAGAGATACTGGGGGCAACATTTGTGGGCGAGAGGGTATTGGGTAGCTTCCAGTGGTAACGTGACAGACGAAGTCTGGAAGGAGTACATAAAGAATCAGAAGCCGGATGAACCCGATGATGATTTCAGTGTGCTGTACAGCGCCTTTAGGCGAAATGACCGGCTTTCAGCCGTAACTCGAAGCCACCGGCTTTTAGCCGGTGGTCGTTCACCCACTGTCAGTCCGGCAGCTTTTTCTCCCAGAACAGTGCCTGTCCCAGCGCAGGGTCCAGCTCGTAGCTGTTGAAACCGAATTTTCTGTAGACCTGTTGCGCGATCCTGTTGCCTTCCAGCACCTCGAGCGTCAGCTTGCAGCAGCCTCGCTGTCGCGCCACTGCTTCGACCTCCCTCAGCATGCGAGTGCTGATGCCCTGACCGCGATGGCTTGCTTTCACGGTGACATCGTGAATATTGATCAGCGGCCTGGCTTTGAACGTGGACAGGGTCTGGAAGCAGTTCACTAGGCCGACCGGCTCGTCTCCATCGAATGCCAGGATGCTGAAGGCTCCCGGTTGATCCGTGAGGGCGGGGATGAGCGTTTCCCG
>NZ_JBHNMF010000492.1:0-2459 GCF_048562965.1 Thiolapillus sp.
TACCGCAACTTGCAGGGCCCTATATCCCTGACTGATAACATGCTGCGTGATCATTGCCACGTCGCCACGCGGCAGGATTATGAGGATATGCGCGTAGCTCTTCCCAGCAATTTCAAAGACTAACCACCAACCGGCCACGGACGGCCTCAAACTGGAGAATTATATGATCAATTTAACAAGGGTAGTAATTATCTCAGGCGAGGGCACAGAGCCCGGCGCCATCGAGCCGCATACCGGCTTGCCCACGATGCGGGCCATCAAGGCGCGACTTACCCGCGAACGTTGCGGCGGTGACAGATGGGCACATGCTATCGCGTACGTAGCTGAGGGCGAGGGCGTTAACCTGGAGACTGATTCTCCGCGTTCCTGGCCTCCCGCGTATGATCGCGCATTCAAAGACTGACCAACCACCAACCGGCCAGGGACGGCCACACACAGGAGAACGACATGACTAGTGTTTTTGAACAGGCCCTGACGGGGGAATTGCCCGTTGATTTCAATCAGTGGGATCTGACAGACCAAAACGGATGGCCCGTTGCGCATATAGCGCATGCCGCCGGTCATTTGCCCGCGGATTTTGACCGCTGGGACCTGATCAACCCCTATTATAATCTGGTGATCCTGCCAGAACCACAGGAGACTATGATATGACACAAACACCCACCCAAGCTTTACAGGAGATTGATATTAGAGGCCTTTTCCACTTAGCCGCAAATGGAGAACTTGCCCCGGATTTTGATGCATGGGATCTGGCGGATGAGGATGGCTGGACGGTTGGCCACGTAGCCGCCGCTAAAGGCCACCTTCCCCCTGATTTTGATCAGTGGAAAATCGCGGATTCTGACGGTTTTTCAGTTGCGCATGCTGCCGCAGAGCATGGCCACCTGCCCCCTGATTTCGATCAGTGGGATATTGCAAACAACCGGGGGTGGACGGTTGCCCACCGGGCCGCGCAGTTCGGCCACCTGCCCCCTGATTTTGATCAGTGGGATTTAGCTAGCGTTCGCGGTATTACGGTTCGCGATTCGTACGAGACATCAATAGCATAACAACCACCACAGGCCAGGGACGGCCGCAAACTGGAGAATGAGATGAAATATTACATTGTAGAGTTTACCTATAGCGGCCCTAACCGCAACGATGCCGAACATGTGGATTTTAACAGGTTTGAAATCACGACCACGCCGCCCAGGCACGCAAGCGGTTATATTTGTTGGGAGGGCTGGCTTAGTACGTCTGACAATGTCACGCGATTTGCTTTAGGTCAGTATGACCGCCTGGCGGCTGCGGAATACAGATTACAAACTGGGCCGCTGCTACGGCAGCGATACCGCCGTGACCCCGTGGATGACCTGCCCCCCGATGTGCTGGCGGTTTATCGCCCGGGTCGCCTGCCTCCCATGTCGGATAATGCACTGGATCAGTGGCTGGAGTGCTCAGTACATATTACAGCGGACGACGGTAATAGGGGTCTGGCACGGCGTGCGGTGGCTCTGCGGTATGAGCTGGAGGAGGACGGGTACTCTGTGACTATGGGGCGGATGTTATTCGCACTGGCATTCCGGCTAGACCGTGCGCGCGAAGAACGGGAGGATTAACCACACCCGGCCAGGGACGGCTGCAATTTAGGAGACTATGACATGAAATATTACATTGTAGAAAAACATTATATAGGGCCCAACCCCCGTGACGTGGAGCATATCGATTTTAACCGGTTCGAGGTCACTACGAAGCCACCCCGGTATGAATTCATGGGTTTTACTCCTCGGGGCTGGCTGGGTACGTATGACAACGTGGATCTTTATGCCCACGGCATCTATGACAGTCTGGAAGCTGCTGAGGTGGCAGTTAAGGCTTTGCTGAGCGGCGAGTTCCGCCGGGATCCAGACGATGACCTGCCCCAGGATGTGCTGGCGGTCTATCGCCCTGGTTGCCTGCCTCCCATTACAGATGATGCACTGATCCAGTGGCTGGAATACATGATTGATATATCCGCGGATGATGACGATGAGGAACTGGAGCGACAGGCGGACACGATGATCCACGAGTTAGAGCAGGAGGGCCGCGGGGCTTATCGTTTGCAGATGCGCGATGCCCTGGAATTTCTGCGCGACAGCGCACGCGACGACTGACTGCCACAGGCCACGGACGGCTGCAAATTAGGAGAATGATATGAAAGAGATTCTCGAAAAATACGGGCTTGATACAGTCCATCTTCTTAAGGACGACGCGACGCAGTACTACGTACAATATTGGCAGCGTGGGTTATACAACGCAGTTACCTCGTCCGCATCAGATGACGACTTGGAACAACTGGCACATGCGATCCGGCAACGCGCCTACGCTAAAGGTTTTGGTCTGATGGATGTATACGAGATCCTTTGCACTAGACGTGACAGGCTGCTGATAGACGCAGCAAAAGATGTACTGGTAACCCTGCGCGACAACGCACGCAAAGG
>NZ_JBHNMF010000493.1:0-2457 GCF_048562965.1 Thiolapillus sp.
GCTCGTTGCTGCTCCGTACTTGTCTCCCCTTGCAGGACCACGTCATCTAAGTTCCTAATGACTGGGCACCGCGTTTGGATGCCTACTTTGCTTCCCCTCTGGCGCTATGTGCACGACGGGTAAGCAGTGCGGCCTCGCGGCTACTGGGGACTACCAGCCTTCGCTTCGCTCTCCATGGCTGGCAGCGAAAGACTTGGAAAACTAAGTATTTTTTTCAAGGAACAATGCCTTTTCAAGCGACGTAAAGAAATCATTATACGGCTGAGGATCCTCAACAGCAGCTAAATTATACTGCGCGTTAGCTCTCACCACAATTTGAGAACCCTTTGTTCTTACGGAAACAGACATACGAAGCTGGTAGCCATTAAATTTTGTTGCACTAATAATACCAGCGACATCATCAGCTTTTAGGATAACAAACCCTAAATCTTGCAAAGTAGCCATCACTATACGCATCGTCTCTTTTTTATTTAAGTCATCATATGTACGGGTTTGATAACTACGCATTTCTACTTGATTCCCTGCTGCCAAAACCTGCTTCGAAGCATTAGTCTGACAGCCTTGTAGCATAATGATAGCAAAACCAATCAATACAATATTACGGCATATTTGGTAACGACTCATGTTTGTTTTTCCAAAAATAGCGCTTTTTCTAAGTGATCAAAAAATTCTGCGTATACTGTAGGCTCCTTAATCCCAAGTATTTTGGATACCTGCCCATGGTTATTCCAAACAATGCGCTGAAATATTATACGCACAAAGTAACTATTTTTACCTCTAAGCCTGGGCAAAGGAGTTGTGACCAACGACGCACGAATTTTCTGCTTATCATCGATAGGCGTTGCCCCGCCACCAAGAACAGCGATCAATAAAGCCACAGCAACTTGCCCAGCTTCTATAGCACTACGATCTTTTTCGCCAACAACTAAACCCAGGTCGGTTTCCGTCTCTGAAATAGTAAAACCGAAGTCCTGAAGGATAGCCACAGAAGCAGAAAGAATCTGTTCCTCTGTCAACTCGTCATATATCCTACTCTGCATGGTTCGATTTTCTAGCGAACTAGGCGTCATCATCAACGCTTCTTTTGGGATTGTTGATGCGCATCCGGCTAAAAACAATGCTAGCGCAAAAGCAACAATAACTTTTAAAGTTATCATTTATTACTCCTGGAACAATTATTTATATGCGTAAATTATCAACAGCGAACCGTAACGTATGTCAAAACCTTGAGGTATGGTATGCAAAATCTCTGACTAGGCCATTTTCATCGAACTTAATTATTACGGTTAATGTCCTTTGAGATCTATCTAAACTGCCAGTCTCAGAAGAACCACTAAAAAGGATTAAAGTACCATATGCACCTGATCGACGCGCTCTAACTTGCTGACTTATTTTATCGTAAATCCATGTTTCTCTACGTTTTTTGTCCGTTGTTACAATATTCGGAGAGCCCATTGCAGCCGCAACCTCCGCGCCACTCATTCCAATGTGAATCTCTTTTTGAACTGTGCCAACAGTAAGGTTCTGCTCTCCTTCCGTATAAGATTGCTGAGGTACACCACCACATGCACTCAAACCAAGTAGCACAGCAAAACCAAGCAGGATTATCCTAATCATAATTACTCACCATAAAACATTAGGGCACCTCGATTAATTCGTTCTGAGCCGCCCAATTTCCCAAAACATTTTTGATGACCGGTTTGTTATCAAATGTCGGGTCCCGTGTGATTATATTCCAAAAAGGAGCTATCCTTTGTTCCGAACCCGCCAGATATTGAACGACTGGCTCACACAAAATCTGGAGGAAGCATAACGCCATGGTTATCCATCCGCAAGCCCGTACAACACCAAGGCTGCGTGCTGAGATCAAGGCTCAACACGATCCTAACCTGTTGTGGAGCCCATCTACTCGACCGATTGACTGGGATCGGCTCATTGCCAAGCGCCCCACGGTGCTGGCAACCATCGACGATATGCCGGCCTATCTCCTCAAACCGGAGGTGCTGGCGTTACTGGACGAAGAAAAACACCCCACTTACCGCCTCATCCTAGATCTTATGTGGACCACCGGGGCACGCATCTCGGAGGTGCTGGCGCTCACGCCGAGCAGTTTTGTCGACGATGGCTACGACTTCGGCGTGATCCTCAAAACCCTGAAACAACGGCCCGGACGCCCGAGCAAAAAAGCCCTGCAGCGTTCACCCAAACGCTACGTGCCCATTCTGGACCGGCTGCTGCAGGACCGGATCCAGAGTTATCTCTACGCCGGGCACTTCCGGAAAACCGCGCGGATCTTTCCCATGGCCCGCCAGACCGTAAACCGGCATATCCATGCCCTGGTGGAGCGGGTAGGGGGCGCGGATTTTCGTATCACCAGCCACACTTTCCGACACAGCTTCGCCATTCATCTGCTACTGCACGGGCGGCCGTTGAAGTACGTCAGCCAGCTGCTCGGCC
>NZ_JBHNMF010000494.1:0-2447 GCF_048562965.1 Thiolapillus sp.
GGAGACGATGATCTCTCATTTCAGGCTCGTACGTTGGCTCATAATTTAGCGTTTTACGCGGACTGGATGGACCGGCTTCGGGAAGCAGTCAACGATGGCGATGTTCTCAATTTCTTCCGCTTTAATATGCCACCACGGGTGTTCAGTCATTGCGCCGCAGCGCTTGGTTGGGAGGCATCGGAATGAATGTAAACGCTATCGATCGAACAATCCGCGTACTGTGTAAGGAGATTCAAGACAATGATAGGTGTCTTCAGGATTGGCGGCATCTGACGGAGGATGAATTGTTGTACGAAGCCTGCGTGTGCATGTTCAGCAGTCAAATGGTGTTTGAGGTCGCTGAAGCGGCTGCTCAACGACTCAGTGAGCGCGGCTTGCTACGATCATCGCAACATAATCATGGTGGCACTGAGTATGAGCGATGCCTTTCCGAAACGTTATCTGAACCTCTTCCAGTGGAGCGTAATGGTAAAGTTCAGCACGTCCGTCCACGCTTCAGAAACCGCCTTTCCTCGCTATTAACCACCACCAAGACCAAGATTTATGGCCAAGGTCAGTCATTTAGAAAAATGATGATTTCATGCGGCTCTGCAAAGGAGGCTAGAGAACTCTTGGTCAAGAATGTATGGGGTTTTGGGCCGAAGCAGGCAAGCCTGTTTCTGCGTCGTGTTGGTTATTGCGCAGAGCTCGCTGTATTAGATACCCATATTCTGGATTATCTGCGGCTCGCACGGGGGATAGATCCTAAGCCCAGTGCATTGTCACGTTTGGCGAGTTACGAACGAGTCGAGAAGGAGTTTCAACGTGTAGCGTCTGATTTTGGTCACCCCGTCGGCTGTGTTGATTTGGCGATGTGGGTGACCATGCGTGTCGCCAAGCGGGAGGCAGGCTGGTGAGCATGGTCAATCTGGTTTCTGGAGGGCTTGATTCGACCTTGGTTGGGGTTTTGGCCCATGAGGAAGGTCTACATACCCATCCGCTCTTCATTGACTACGGACAACATTCCGCAGAAATGGAATGGGAAACCTGCCAACAGGTGCATGCACACTTGGAATTATCGACACCAGTCAAGATGGATTTGTCAGGGTTCGGTCGGGTGATTCACTCTGGTTTAACTTCAGATGAGCTGAATGTAAAAGAGGACGCATTCACACCGGGACGCAATCTCCTGTTTTTATTAGTGGGAAGCACATACGCCTATCAGGTGGGGGCATCAAACATATCAATCGGTTTGCTCGCTGAACGTTTCAGCCTATTCCCAGATCAACGTAATGAGTTTATCGAGAAGGCAGAATCAGCCATCGAAGTGGCGCTCAGTCGTCGGATTAGGGTTTTGACTCCCCTTGCAGAGTTCAGCAAGGCGGATGTTCTCAAGTTAGCACAGGACAAGGGTATAACCGGAACATATTCATGCCATGTGGGTGGATCCGAACCTTGCGGCAACTGTATTGCGTGTCTTGAATTTGATTTCGAGAAGGGAGGTTGAAATGGGTGGTGGCGGAGGTGGAAGCATTCGAAGTGCTGACCTGAAGCAACTGGAAGAGAAGGCGAAGCAGAAGCTCAAGGCGCAGAGTGAAACTGGCTGTCACGTCTTCATTAGCTTTGCTTTTGAGAACGAAGATGAGGTCAATCTTCTTCGGGGACAAGCGAAGAATGAAAAAACCGATTTGGAGTTTGACGACTTCTCACTAAAAGAAGCCGTTAACAGCAAGAATGAAGACTACATCAAACAGAAAATCCGTGAACGCATTGATCGTGCATCAGTAACAGCGGTCTATCTAACCACGGACTGCGCTAAAAGCAAGTGGGTCGATTGGGAGATTACCGAAAGCCTGAAACGCCGTAAGGGCGTGATCGGGGTCTATAAAGGTGATACCCCGCCGGATCAGCTTCCAACAGCGTTGGACAGATATGGAATAAAGACAGTTAAGTGGTCGCATCAGGAGATGATGCATGCTATTGCCGAGGCGAGAAAAGAACGGTGATTAGGTTTGCGTCTATCTGTTACAGACCCGCGATTTGGTCGAGTCTGCTAGGCGCTTCTCCTCGTAGGCCAGGATGTTTGGCGTCAATTATCTTGATTATCTTGACCAGTTTGGCGCCAATTATGATGGCCGGTTGAGTATGTGGGAAAGAGAAGTGGACCCCCATTATTGGACAGCAAGATAAGTGCTTTCCCGGTTCAGATCACCTTTCTGGCAGTCGCCTCATAATACACGTTATCTGGCGTCCGCCGGTCAAGGCGCTGATGCCGTCTTTCTGTATTGTAGAAGGTGAAGTAGATATCGAGTGAAGTCCTTGCTTCCACTATACTGTCATAGGCTTTCGCTGCCAGCCATGGAGAGCGAAGCGATGGCTGGTAGACCCCAGTAGCCGCGAGGCCGCACTGCTTACCCGTCGTGCGCATAGCGCCAGAGGGGAAGCAAAGTAGGCCTCCGAACGCGGCG
>NZ_JBHNMF010000495.1:0-2433 GCF_048562965.1 Thiolapillus sp.
GATGTGTTGGGTCAATAGCATAGACTCGGCGTGCTATGATGTAAAGCCTCTACAGACATGAAAAAGCGATTGTAGATCCATGGAGGCAGGCTTGTACTCATCTTAGGGGTGAGTAGTTACCCGGATACATCTTATTCAAATCCAGCCAACCACTTTTTGATCTGCCCTACAGATCCTATTTTTTCACGCAGCAACTGAACGATGTCTGCTCCACAGATCATAACCACAGGATGACCGTCTTCTTTCAACTCACTGTAAGCCTGTGATGCCAGATAAGAGGTAGTTACAAGAATGCCAAACTGTCGGTGACGCAGCCTGGAAATCAACCTTGACAGTTCTTTAACGCCTACGCCTTTGCCGGCAGGATCATAACACTTGGCCTCCAGAGCAAATTCAACAAGGATGGAGGACTTTTCTATGCCAATTCGGTATTCCCCGACAGCATCACGGCCACCATCACGCCACGGGCGGGTCAGCTCAGCATCAGCAATATCCGGCATCATGAGCCGTGCAATCTCAAGCGCACAGGCCTCAAATCCATGTGAATTCTCCTTGAATCTGTCGTGTACAGCCTCCAGAATCGTCGTGCCATCTTTGTTATCCGGCATCTGTTGTTCTCTGGTGCGCGTCTCCAGACTGTGCGGGGCAGCCAGCGGCTGATATTTACGGCTCTCCAACCACTCAAGCCAGGGGCGTGGTGCATGCATAGAAGTCGCCGCGTCGCCATTACAGACATCAGTCAACCAATCCTGGGAGATCACAGATACGTCAAGCACCGTAAACTCGGCCTTGTAGTTCTGAAAGCGTTCATTTTTTCCTCCCGTCCGCCAGATTGCCACAAGATCATCATCGGGACCGAGTGACGGCGCTCCGGGGACGGCAAGCCCGAGGAAACGCACATCCCGATATTCTCCTGTCCAGCCAAACAGCAGTATGACAGGAAAACGGTTTGTCACTGCCGGATCATGACGGCCGGCAAACAGGTGGGGCAGTATGCGGTTTCCACCCCTGGGCGTATCAAGGATCTGCTTTCCCGGTTTCTTGTTGTCACCATAGTAAGTAAACCGCCCGGTTTCATGATCCAGTCGATCCGGCCAGTCAGGGTCATTGAAATTGGACTTCAGGGCAATAAGGTGCAACCGGTCGAGTGCTGTACGGTCACCGATATAACGGAATCCCCCGCCGCCAGATACCCCGATCAGTGCCGGCAAGGGATCATCAGCAGCATTTCCTTGTCTTGAGCCATGATAGATTCTGTCGACAACAAGATCCTGGGTACCACCATCCATGGTCAGACAGCTGCAGCAAGCCCGCCGGCTTCCTCATTGATATTTGCAATCTTACGAAAAACAGCCTCCATCACAGGGGAGCAGACACCATTGCCGCAAAGTTTTACCTTGTCCCGGCGTGTGCCGTATGGGAGTTCGTGCCCATCTGCTCCCATAGCCCGTATCAGTTCTGGTGGTTGCAGCATCCTCAGCATTGGTTCATTTCCTTTCCATGTAACAAGTCCGAACCTGTCCAGTGTTGTAACTGTTCGCAAGGGTGCATCCAGTGACTGCCATCCCCCGGCATAGTCCGACCCATAGTACACAATAAGGAACGGTTTACCCTTGCCAAGAGCCTTCATGGCTCGCTCAGCACGCTCAAGTGTTGCCTTTGCCCGCCCCGGCTTGTACAAAGGACTGGTTGAATATGTTCCAGAGGGTTCAAGAACATCAGCAGCAGATTTCGTTTTTCTTCTATGCACTGCCAACAATTCTTCTTTTGTAACAGTCACACCTTTCTGGTCACAAATCAGGAACAACCGCTTACGCGATTGCGGGGTTCCGAACTCCGCCGAATCCAGCAAAAGCTGGCTTATTGTATAGCCATATTCTTCCAAAGTGGTCAGGAGCTCTTCATGTCGCTCCCATGTTTTCATACGATTTACGTTTTCAACTATCACCCATCTTGGATCGAACGCCTCTATCCAGGGAAATATACTGATGGCCGTTTCACGACTTTTTTCACTACCAGGCTTGGCACCCCTGGCAATCGAGTGGGCAGTACATTCTGGTGAGGTAAGAAGGACATCAGGAGCATATTTTCCCTCAAAATCAGAAGGATCAATCTTCTCAATTTTTTTCCCTAAGACAGTCGCTCCAGGAAAGTTTGCCTTATATGTCTGTATTGCCAATTCCCAGGCATCCACAGCCAACAGCGGTGATCCACCACCATTAACCGCGCCTCTGGCGCCGAAACCTCCTCCGCAAAATAAATCCACAAATTTCAACACGAAAAATACCTACATTTTTCTATCATGTTACCCGGACATCTGGTGAAGACTGTATCAGATCCAACCCTATCTGCCAGGTTATTCTCATGTGTCAAGTCCCGATAGATCATAGATTTTCTTTTTGAATAATTCCGGTTGTTTTTTGTGCCAATCCT
>NZ_JBHNMF010000496.1:0-2424 GCF_048562965.1 Thiolapillus sp.
GATGAAATAGGGCTGCAGCTTGCGCGCCTCGGCCTTTTCCATCTCCTCCTTGACTGCATAGAGGTTCTCCAGCGTCATGTGCTGGTCCACCAGGGCGTTACGGTGGATGATCTCTTTGAGGTGATCTGTATCGAGTGCGCCTTCGATTTTCTTCTCCAACCGCGCTTTTACTTCCGGCGACTCGCCATAGCGGATGGCCTCAATGAGCAGATCCTTGAGCGATACGCCCTCGAAGGCTTCGCCCAGAATGTCGAAGACCTTGCCGCCCAGCGCCTGTTTTTCTACCTCCAGTTTTTCAAAGAGTTTTTGGAAAACATCGCCTTCACGGGTTTCTGAAGCCACCAAATTCCAAAGGTGGCAGACCTCGGTCTGGCCAATTCGGTGTATGCGACCAAAACGTTGTTCAAGGCGATTGGGGTTCCAGGGCAAATCATAGTTGACCATCAGGTTGGCGTTCTGCAGGTTGACGCCTTCCCCAGCAGCATCGGTGGCGACCAGCACCAGGACCTCTGGGTCATTACGGAACAATTCCTGGGCCTTGCGCCGATCGTCCCTGTTGACACCCCCATGGATATGGATCACTGCATCCGGGTTGCCCAGCATGCCGGCAATGCGTTCCTTGAGGTAGTTGAGAGTATCCTTGTGCTCAGTAAAGATAATGAGCTTACGGCGGCTGCCTGCATCCGTGTACATTTCTGGGCGATCTTGCAGGAGGTGGGAGAGTTCTTCCCATTTCCGGTCTTGTCCGGACTGCACCACATTGAGAGCCTGACCTTCCAGATCCTTAAGAATTTCGATCTCCGCTTTGAGTTCGGGGATGGTTTCTGCCGCGGTGGCCTGATCAAGCACCTGATCGGCATACTGTTCGTATTCTTCAGGTGTCAGTTCATCTTCCAGTTCATCAAAATTATCCGGGATTTCAATGGACTTCTTGACGACATATTCACCCAGGGTTTCTGCAATTCCATCCTTTTTGAGCTTTTCACCACGCGCAACCAGTTTCATTTCCTCCAGGCGGGATTCCAGACGTTTGCGACGTCGTTTGAGTGACTGGTAGATGGCTTCCGGGCTGGAGGCAAGACGCCGCTGAAGTTGGGTGAGCGCAAATCCGACGGTATTTTTCTTCTTGCCAGAAAGCCGGTCGGCGCGGTTCATTTCATTGCGAACATAATCCGTTACTGCTGCATACAACGCAGCTTCGGGATCAGAGAGCTCATAGTTGGCAGTATAGGCCCTGCGCTCTGGAAACAATGGGGTGCCATCGAATTTGAGCAGTTCCTCTTTCACCATGCGCCGCATCATGTCGGATACATCAACCTTGTGGGCACCTTCTCGGAATTTACCGTAGAAACGATCACCATCGAGCAAAGAGAGCCAGATCTGGAAATCCTCTTCCTTGCCGTTGTGTGGCGTGGCAGTCATCAACAGGAAGTGACGGGTAATGGAACCCAGCAGTTCACCAAGTTGAAAACGCTTGGTCTTGTTGATTTTGTTACCGTAATAGTTAGCAGAAAGCTTGTGAGCTTCGTCGACGACGATCAGATCCCAGTCCGTATTCCTGAGTTTTTCCTGGTATTCCTCATTACGTGAAAGTTGGTCCAGGCGGGTAATGATCAGGTTCTGCTCGTCAAAATAGTTGCCGGAAGCGCATTGCTCCTGCTTTTCACGACTGAAGATCTCGAACTGGATACCAAACTTCTCCAGCATTTCATCCTGCCACTGCTCAGTCAATGCGCCGGGCGCAACAATCAAAATGCGCCTGGCATCGGCTCGCATCAGCAGCTCACGAATTAACAGACCCGCCATGATGGTCTTGCCTGATCCGGGGTCATCTGCCAACACGAAGCGCAACGGTTGGCGGGGAAGCATGGCTTCATAGACAGCGGAAATTTGGTGTGGGAGAGGTTCTACATTGGCGGTATGCACTGCCATCATGGGATCAAACAGGTGGGCCAGGCGGATGCGCAAGGCTTCCAGTCCCAGCTTCAGATCGGTGCCGTCCGCGTCGAAGGCCCAAGGACGACCGGCCTCAGCCAGTTCCAGGCGGGCTTCATTGTCGCGGAAGAGCATCTGTTCCCCCAGCCGCCCCTGGTTGTCCTTGTAATAGACAGTGACAGCGCTGTCGCCCACAGGCTCAGTTTGTACGACGCGCACGATCTCATCGGGCAGGATGCCGCGGATCTGGGCGTCTTTCTTTATGTCTTCGAGTTTGAGCATGGCATATGGAGCGTATTTTGCAAGCATGTCTTCGGCCTCGTGATAGATTTTGGGACATCCCAGTCCCCAAAATCGACTCGGCCTTTGACGTAACTACTCACCCCTAAGATGAGTACAAGCCTGCCTCGATGGATCTACAATCGCTTTTTCATGTCTGTAGAGGCTTGACATCATAGCACGCCGAGTCTATGCTATTGACCCAACACA
>NZ_JBHNMF010000497.1:0-2401 GCF_048562965.1 Thiolapillus sp.
GGGGTCCAACCCGAATTTCTTGTCAGGTTTATGCTTTCGGTAGGCTTTATCAGAGAAGTGGATTCATCCACCTACGGCGCCAAGATGCCACGTGCCAGTTGGGACTTTATTGGCAATCTGCCTGTAACCTTGCCACCAACCGAAGAACAATCCACCATCGCCGCCTTCCTCGACGAAAAAACCACCCAAATCGATCAACTCATCGAAAAGAAAACCCGCTTCATCGAACTGATCAAGGAGAAGCGCGCGGCGCTGGTCACCGAGGCGGTGACCGGGAAATTCGATGCGCGCACGGGAAAGCCTTATGCGGAATACAAGGATTCAGGAGTGGAGTGGCTGGGCAAGGTGCCGGCGCATTGGGAGGTAAAGCCCTTGAAAAGGGGCTACAGCGTTAAACTTGGAAAGATGCTACAGCCAGTCCAGCAGGCTCCCCAGGACGTTCTGAAACCATACCTTCGTGCTTCTAACATCCAGCCAGATGGAATTTATGTTTCTGGTGTAAAGGAAATGTGGTTTTCTCCACTTGAGCTAGGCGTGCTCAGGCTGAAGTATGGGGATTTGTTGGTAAGCGAAGGCGGTGATGTAGGGCGTTCCGCGATATGGAGACGAGAATTAGAAGAAGCCTATTATCAAAATTCTATCAATAGGGTAAGAGGTCTGGAAGGAAACAATAATTACTACTTAAATTATCTTCTTTCCTGCATCAAGGAATCGGGAGCCATTGATGTTATATGTAACCGACTTTCCATTGCTCACCTTACAACAGAAAAACTAAATGAAATACAGATATTGTTCCCCACTGCCGAAGAACAATCCGCCATCGCCGCCTTCCTCGACGAAAAAACCACCCAAGTCGACCAACTCATTGAGAAAACCCAACAAAGCATCGATCTGCTTAAGGAAAAACGCGCCGCCCTGATCACCGCCGCTGTCACCGGCAAGATAGATGTAAGGAATGAACGGATATGACCAGTGATGACAGGCGCCAACTGCATATCCAGAAAATTGTTGGAATCCTGACGAGGCTAGCCCAACACCAGCCTGTGCAGATCACGTCGTTAACGCCTTTGCGAAGAATTTTGTCAGAGGAGGAAACGCCTGATTTCATGCGTTATCTCATCGGCAGGACTTTGGCTTACGTTCATCACAATGAAAGCTTGTCTGTAGCCGACTCCCCAGACAGGGGCGAGAAAATAGAATGGCTTGAAAGGTTATTGCTTCTCCTGGACAGCCGAAACAGCGGACAAGACAAGAATGACTTCAAGCGCCAATTGAAAGAGGTTGAATACTATTGTGATTCTTATTCGAAAGGATGGAAAAGAATATGGATTCATGCTACACGACAGATTCTCGATGATGTGGACTTGTGCCTGATGGAGTGGGTGGCCCGGTGTTTTATTAACGACTGGTTCACGGGTTATGACGCTTATGTGGCTGCCAAATATTACTGCACCAGCTATGAAAACCATCGATTTACACTGACAACAAGATCAGAAACCAGGGTCAAGGATATCCTTGATTTTCTCCACATGCCGCGGACGAATGATGCGTATGATGACTGCTGATCCCCACCATGAAATCCACCTTGAATCCCATATCGTTGATCAGCTCAAACAACAGGGCTGGCTGGAAGGCGATCATCAACACTATGACCGCGCACGCGCCCTTTATCCCGGGGATGTGATCGGCTGGATTCAGGACACTCAGCCGGAAGCCTGGGAGAAGCTGCGCCGGGTTCATGGCGCGGATGCGGAAACCACGGTGCTGGATCGGCTGGTCAAGACGTTGGCCTCCAGGACCTGCGGCACCCTGGAGGTGCTTCGCCGGGGCTTTTCAGTGGCGGGCGCGGGCGCCCTGGCCATGAGTCAGGCCAAGCCGGAAGACAGTCGCAACGAGACGGTAACTGCCCGCTACACCGCCAACCGCCTGCGCGTGGTGCGGCAGCTGCGCTATTCCCTGGACAACGAGAACGCCATCGATCTGGTGTTCTTCATCAACGGCCTGCCTGTGGCCACGGTGGAGATCAAGACCGACTTCACCCAATCGGTGGAGGCCGCCAAGCAGCAGTATCGGGTGGATCGCAAGCCAAAAAGCGCCACCACGGGACGCATGGAGCCGCTATTGAGCTTCCGGCGCGGCGCGGTGGTGCATTTTGCCCTGTCCGATTCCGAAATTTACATGACCACCAAGCTGGCCGGTGAGTCCACCTTCTTTCTGCCCTTCAACCGGGGTAATGATGGGGCTGCTGGTAACCCACTAGCTCCCGAGGGTGAATACCCAGTCAGCTATTTCTGGAACTGGATCCTGCAAAAAGACAACTGGCTGCGCATCTTCCATCGCTTCGTGCTGCTGGAGCGCAAGGAGGTGGAAGATGCGGAAGGCCGGATTCGCTACAAAGAAA
>NZ_JBHNMF010000498.1:0-2400 GCF_048562965.1 Thiolapillus sp.
GGCGGATTTGCGGGTCTGCCAGTTGATGGTGGCGGATTTCCGGAGTTTGTCGGTCAGTTCATGGGCCAACGCTCTTAGCGTGGGGTGACCCAGTTCACGAACCGCGCTTTCGTTCTGCACGAGCGCCTGGTAGAAAGCGAACTCTTCGTCGGTCAATCCTTCTGGTGGTTTGGCTTCGTTGATTTCTTTGGCCAGTTGGATCAGTTCCTCGATCACCTGCACCGTGGTCAACGCCCGGTTTCGGTACTTGTTGATCGCCTCCTCCAGCTTCTTGGTGAACTCCTTGGCCTGCACCACGTTCTTCCGGCTTCGGGCCTTGACTTCATCCTCGATGAGCCGCTGGAGAAGCTCCGCCGCCAGGTTCTTGGTGGGCATCTCCGAGATTTGCTGGAGGAAGGTCTCATCCAGTACGCTGATGTCCGGCTTCTCCAGTCCGAGTGTCCGGTAGAGGTCCTGCACGCCTTCGACCAGGACGCCCTTGGCGACAAGCTGACGCAGGGCGGCCTGCTTTTCGATCCGTGATTCTCTTGTGCCGGCTCGCGTGAGTTTGATCAGTGATACCCGAACGGCCTGGAAGAAGGCGATTTCTTCCCGAACCGCGATAGCCTCGGCATGGGTACCCGCCAAGGCCTGTGCCTTGGTGAGTTTGGTGACCTGATCCAGGTACTCCTTGACGCCCTTGTTCCGCCCCCGCTCATCGGCTTCGGGGTTGAGCTTCGTGATGTGCTCCATCGCCGGCCCCAGCAAAGCCAGCGCCTGTTGCGGGTCCTTGTGGCCGCTGTAGTCGAAGCCGTGAAAAAATTCCTTGCGGATCACGTCCAGGGTGTCGAGCAGAATCTTCAGCGCCTCGCCGGATACGTCCACGGGAGACTTCGTGGTACCGGACGCCTGGGTGTATTGTCGGATGGCGTTCTTCAGTTCTTCGCCAATGCCGATGTAGTCCACGACCAGACCACCGGGTTTGTCTTTCCAGATCCGGTTGGTGCGGGCGATGGCCTGCATCAGCCCGTGGCCTTTCATGGGCTTGTCCACGTACAGGGTGTGTACCGGCGGCGCATCGAAGCCGGTGAGCCACATATCCCGCACGATGACCAGCTCCAGTTCGTCATTTTCATCCTTGAAGCGCTTTTCCAGCAGCTTGCGGTCGGCCTTGTCGGTCTGGTGGGGCTGAAAGTGGGGCGGATCGGACGCCTTGTTACCGGTCATCACCACCTTGATCCTGCCCTGGGTCAAATCATCG
This sequence comes from Thiolapillus sp., assembly GCF_048562965.1. NCBI lineage: Bacteria > Pseudomonadati > Pseudomonadota > Gammaproteobacteria > Chromatiales > Sedimenticolaceae > Thiolapillus > Thiolapillus sp. The sequence goes on from NZ_JBHNMF010000498.1 coordinate 1,241, forward strand.
GATTGCCACTCGGGGCGCAGTGCGGTGATCTCGTCAAACAATCGCACCGCCGCTTCCCGGGAAATGGCCACGATCATGGCCTTGCCCGGCAGCGACTCCTTGCGCAGTTCCCAATGCTCAACCAGATCCTTCGCCAGGCGCTCCAGCCGCCCGTCGGCCATCGCCAGGGCTTCCAGGCGGGTCAGGTTGCTGACCGTGCGGTTCTGGGAATCCGTGTCCTCGTCTTCGGTGATCTCCATGAACTCGTCCATGAGCGCCTGTTTCTCGGCCTCGTTGAACTCCAGTTCGATGATCCGTGATTCGTAATGGACCGGCACCACGGCTTCGTCGCTCTGTGCGGCGATCATGTCGTACACGTCCACATAGGAGCCGAAGACCGCCTGGGTGTCCTTGTCCTCCTGGGAGATGGGCGTGCCGGTCATGCCCAGATAGATGGCGTTGGGCAGGGAATCGCGCATGTACTTGGCCAGGCCGTACTTGGTCTTGCCGGTCGTGCGGTCCAGCTTCGCCTTGAAACCATACTGGGTACGATGCGCCTCGTCGGTAATGACGATGACATTGCTGCGGTCGCACAACACCTCCACCTCGTTCCTGCCCTTTTCCGGGGCGAACTTGTTGATAGTGGTGAAGAAGATGCCCCCGGCCTTCACGCTGGAGAGCTTATCGCGCAGGTCCTGCCGGTTTTCAGCCTGTACCGGCGTGGCACGAATGGATTTCTCTGCGGCCGAAAAGGTGCCATAGAGTTGGCCGTCCAGGTCGTTGCGGTCGGTGACGATCACGAAGGTCGGATTCTCAAACTCCGGTCGCTCCCGAATGGCCATCACATAGAAGATCGACAGCAGGGATTTTCCCGATCCCTGGGTAAACCAGATCACCCCGCCTTTGCCATCCTTCTTGTGCAGGTAGGCATCCAGGGCGCGTTCGACGGCTTTCAGGACCCCGTGATACTGATGCCACTGGGCAATGATCTTGATGGACGGAGCGCCATCCTGCGTCATGAACAGGACAAAGCCTTTGAGGAAGTGCAGCAGGGTCTTGGGGTTCATCAGTCCACGGGTCAGCACTTCAAGCTCCAGCATCCCTTCAGGCGCTTTCTCGTCATTGATCAGGCGCCACGGGGAGTAGTGCCCGTAGTCAGCGGTCAATGAGCCGTAGCGGGC
>NZ_JBHNMF010000499.1:0-2397 GCF_048562965.1 Thiolapillus sp.
GACAAATAAGCCCGTTTCTCCCACAGGTCCCAGGTATCCCTGTATCTCTCATTCTTCAGCCGCGTAATTGGCCTACCAAACCATCGCTCGCAGTCCTTATAGAACCTCCTGTTGTCTTTGTCCTCTGAACCCGTATCGCAGTACGCGACAACATCCGCATTTATCATCTTAGTAGCTACAGCACTGGCGGCACCTGCTGAGAACCAACTGATTATGCGGGTCATGTATCACCACCTGACTTCATCCGAAAATCGTAGTCACGCTGCAAATTGAGCCAGTATTCTTTGCTGGTTTCGAATGTGCATGCCAAATAATACGCAACTATCGGGGAGATATCACACTGACCCTGGAGAAGGCTCCTCGTGTATTCCGGGGATTTCCCCAGGTTATCCGCAAGCTCAGCAGTAGACATACCCCGGGGTTTCACATAGTACTCCCGTAACAACTCCCCCGGGTGCTGTACTTTAAGGCGTAACTCTCTCTCCGCAAAGTGATCTACAGCCTCTAACTGTTCAGACCCTGGGGTACTATCATCATATTTCTTCTGTAAACGAAGCCAGAAATCAATGCTGATACTGAACAGGTGTGCTAGGGATACTGCATCCTCATAGGTAATATCACGGTTTCCCGTGATGAGGCTAGCCAGGTGCTCGATACTGCACCTCATCGCATATGCCAATTCCGTAATGCGCATATGCCGCGGACGCATGAACTGCATAAGCAGTATCTCCCCCGGATGCTCCACTGGCTCTTTATTAGTTTCTTCAGTCATTTCAGTTTCTCCTCCAACAATTCTCTCTCAGCATCCCCGCGTATCACCCATAGATCCTCTGTGATTTCCGACCAGGGGAGGCAGCGATACATCCTGAAAGGCGCTTCCCCGGGTTTCCACCCTGGGGGCTTTTCCAACTGCAAAACATAAATCGGTACGCGTGGGTTCCCCACAGCAAAGTGAGCTTCAGCCTCTAACTGCGCGTCTTTCAGCGTAGTGGCACTGCACTCAATGGGCTTGGTGTCTGTCTGTTTTGCCATGTAATATTTCATTTCAGTTTCTCCTGTTTAATTAGTCCCAAGACATTTGATTAAGTTAAAAAGCGTATTATCACAGAACCAGCGGTTACCCCGGGCCGCGTACCTGCTGTATGCGTTAAGAACCTTACCCGCGTCGTCAACCTCGATCAGGTGGATATATGCGTTACTGTACTGCTTGGAAAACTTCCGTGTAGCCTCGCGCTTAGCCAGACCCAGAGTCGTAGCCTGGCAGCGCTCTTTTCCTTCGCTGTCTGATGTTGCCATGTAAAACTTTGTCATTTCAGTTTCTCCTAAATTGTAGCCGTCCCCGGCTGGTGATCAATCGTCAAGGCCTCTGCGTGCGTTGTCTCGCAGTTCTTCCAGTGCAGATAGCATCCGCTCCAGGGTTACAGAGTACCCCTCTTCCTCCACTTCATATCTCAGAGCCCCAGCCTGCCGTACCAGGTCCATATGGGTATCATCGGCTGAAATATCTACTGAGTACTCCAGCCACTGATCCAGCGCCTCATCAGACATGGGAGGCAGGCGACCAGGGCGATAAACCGCCAGCACGTCATAGGGGAAATCATCTAGGGGGTCGCGGCGGAATCGCTGATAGCGCAGCGGCCCGGTCTGTAGCGCGTATTCCGCGGCTGACAGGCTGTCATAGACGCCGTGAGCGTAGCGGGCCGTGTTGCGAGACGCGCCTAAATAGCCCCCGGTGCAGACTTCACCAGTTGCAATGATGCGCGGCGGCGTGGTCATGATTTCGTACCGGTCAAGATCCACATGTTTCGCGTCGTTGCGGTTAGGACCCCAATATTTAACCTCTACAACATAATATTTAGTCATTTCAGTTTCTCCAGATTTGTAGCCGTCCGTGGCCGGTTGGTGGTGGTCAGTCTTTGCTCAGCGCCATAACGCCGCTTCTTGCGCGACCGTCCGGCCGGTTCTGTCAGATAAGTCCCAGTGGCTGAAATCCAAGGGCAGACAGCCCCACCGGGCGGCGACATGCGCAACGGGATCACCGTCATTGTCTACCAGTCCCCACTGATCAAAATCTGGGGTAAGTGTGCCCCACCGGACGGCGACATGCGCTACCGTCCGACCCTTATAACCGTCTGCCAGTTCCCACTGATCAAAATCCAGGGGCAGGTGGCCGAAACGTGCCGCCTCATGCGCAACCGTCCAACCGTGGGCATCACATAACGCCCAATCGTCGAAATCATCCGGGAGTGTGCCGGAACGTGCCTGTGCATATAATCTGTTCATATCATTCTCCAGTTTGCAGCCGTCCCTGGCCGGTTGGTGGTTAACCTTATGCTATTGATGTCTCGTACGAATCGCGAACCGTAATACCGCGAACGCTAGCTAAATCCCACTGAT
>NZ_JBHNMF010000500.1:0-2384 GCF_048562965.1 Thiolapillus sp.
AAAAAATTCAACAGTGAAACCATCCGAACCAGGACTTTTATTATTTTTCATATTTTTAAGTGCTAGACTTGCTTCATCTAAAGTAATTTCCCCTTCAAGCAAAAGCTTTTCCTGTAATGTTAAAGTAGGGATGTTTTCAACCATATCTAATATTTCACAATTTCCTAAGTTTCTATCAGAATACAACCTTTCGTAGAATCTTTTTACCTCCTTAATAATGTCATGTGTTTCATATAATTCCTCTCCATTACTTAACGTAAGTTTGAGCATTTGTTTACTAACATAATTACGTTTTTCGAGTCCACAAAAGTATTTCGTTATTTTCTCACCTTCAGCGATCCATCTTGCCCTTGAGCGAAGTAGAACTCCCTGCATCCTTTTCTCCCTAATCGCAATTAATTCTTGCTTGTCATGTTCTAATATCCTGTTCTCGTCTTCAGTCAGAAAGGTTTTAGTTTCCAAACGCTGAATGCTGTTTTCTAAGTTTTTTTCTTTTTCTTCAGTTTGACGCTTTTTCATTGTGGCATACGAAATTGTCTTTGTTCTAATTTTCATAAGTAATACATCTAAAAACAATTGATCTGAAATAACAAATTGCATGTTACATTTTGGGATGTGAGGAATTTGTTCGCGTGCGTACGGAAATGCTGCATATTCTTCAGTTACATTTTTTATAACTTCATTAATTTCCTTCACAAACAGATTATCTTTCAGTAAAGAATTATTAAACTTCCACAATAACCTGCTTCTAGACTCTTTCCCTAATGTCAAAGTCAGTGTGATCATGGAATGATCTGTTCTGTAACCCGCCTCTATACCTACATCTGTCACTAAAGTGGATAATAAATCTGAAATCAAAAAAAAGTCTAATCTACTTTGCTGAGAAGGTGTCTTTCTACGCCATGTATATCGTCTCGTTTCAGGATAAATTTCTCTCCAAATATCTACAAGATCAAGGTTAATTATCAAGTTTTCGACCTGCTCTTTTGCTTTGGTATTATTATAGTGTTTATAATTACAGTAGTCAAGCGTAAAATTTAAGACTAAATTCCAGTCGCCTCCGATAACAATATTTTCAGAACCAGTTTCGTTTATCCGCTCTTCAAGTTCAATATAAAACTCGGGGTTATCGCGGTTAGGTCCATATAAACTAATTATCAAAAAATCTTTATCCATGATTTTAACAACAGTAAATACATAATTTCCTGCACTATCTTTGTAAATTTTTTGTACTGAAAATTCAAAATTATTATTAAATAGTATAGCCACACCTCTAGAGGTTGAATTGTATGAAGCAAAATAGCATTTATATCCCCATTCCGCCCGAATGCAGTTTTCCATTTTAGGATCAAAGTGGGTATCTTGCAATAAATATATACAGTATGACTTTTTTCTTAAGTACTGAAATACGTCTCTTCTCTTCTGCGGGTCAGCCAGGCCTTGACAGTTCATTGAAACTACTCTAACAGTATTATTACTCATTGTTAAAATGACAATAAAATACAACTAAAGCACGCACACTACTTTCAAAAACGCAACTGACAAAGCAAATTCCACACTCTGAACGGAGTTCACAAACTCCAGATACAATGTCAAAGAAAAAGAAAAAGTACAATGCAGACATCCACACTCCACTCACCCCGAAAAACCCATTGAAAATCACGACTTTGTCGGGCCTTATCTCTAGCCTGCCCACACAGGCACATGAAGCAAAGACACGGAGCAAAAACCACAATATTTTAAACACATTTTTCATTGTGATAATATACACGACATAAGCAACAGCCAAGGTGGATGAACTATGACCAATAAAAAGTAAACAAACTGACAAGACAAATACTCTGTTAGCAATTCTATACAGACCACAATAAATGAAAAATCTAGCGTTCTCCTCGTCCGACTGACCATATTTAAAAATACAAACATAAAATAAGGTCAACAACATCAACAACAAAACAGAAAGGAAGAAAGAAAGAGAAAAGGAAAAGATTAACCCTCAAAAATAAAGCAAAAGAAAAAATTACTATTTGGGTGAAAACGCGAAACAGGGATTTGTCAACACTGGCAACGAGACAGAAAACAGAATGGCAGTAATCGATATACCGGACTAAACTAATACAGTGGTAAACGGCCAATACAGTGTTGAAAAATTGAGCTCCAATTTTGAATGCATACACATTCATATATATACATACACACACATATACACATATATATACATATACATATATACACATATATACATATATACATACATACACACATGAAGTATACACATATACGCAATAGTTTAAACAACACAAACCGAGCGCAAGAAACAAGATAAGTCTTACCAATGTGCCGCTTACCGATTTAGTTCAAGACTGCCACTAGTTTTGCTAACG
>NZ_JBHNMF010000501.1:0-2370 GCF_048562965.1 Thiolapillus sp.
CGCAGTCTTCGCAGTCTTCGCAGTCTTCGCAGCCATGGACTTTCCGGATGCTGCAGCATTTCCAGCTTTGGTCTCCTGTGCCTGACAGGCGGTCAATACAGTCGCAACAGCAGCCGCAACGAGGGTAGGAGCGATTTTCTTTATACTCATGACATTCTCCTCGATTAGTTACGGACCTGCGTCCAGTTTTCGATGACAGGATACTCAGACGGATACGGCTGGCTCCATACATGCTTCGGGCCGGTCAGCGGCTCACCGGAAAGCGACTCGAGAAATGCAACCAGGTCTTTCTTCTCGCCGGCACTCAGTCCCAGAGGCTTGAGCTTCTTGCTCTTGAGACTGTCCTTTCCACCGCCGTTATTGTAGAACTCCACGACTTCCGGCAATGTCTTGATCATGCCATTGTGCATGTAGGGGGCGCTGTACTTGAGCTCCCGCAGGGAAGGCGTGATGAACTTGCCCATGTCCTTCTTCTCCAGGGTGACATTGAAATACCCCGGATCACGCTTGAGATTGCGATAGTTGGGAATACCCTGAAACATGGTGAAAGCCATGAAAGCCTGATGGTTCATGGGATCCATGAATACATCGAAGTTTTCAGGAACGCCGGTATTGTGGGGTTTCAGATCACTGAGCAGCGGCCCATTGTGGCACTGTATGCAGCCAGCCTTGCCCTTGAACAGCTTCATGCCGCGCTTGGCCGAGGCAGACATCTTGCCCGTATCGAACGGTGCGCCAGTCGAAGTCAGGGTCTTCAGGTATTCAGGAATCGCTTTGCGCACAGAACCGTTGGAAGGCTCGCCGTATCCGGCATCCTTGAACATCTTCACGTACAAAGGATCCTGCTTCACGCGCTCCTGCATGATCCGCATGTCCATGTTCATGATGTAGTCTTCCGTGATCATCTCGCGGGTCATGTCATTCAAATTTGTACCGATGCGCCCGTCCCAGTTCCACACGTTTTTATGCGCGGTATTCACCAGAGACGAGGCATTGCGGAAATGCCCGTTTCCAGGATAACCCGGAGACAGTGCTTTCTTGCTGCTGTAGGCCTTTTCCGGCACATGGCAGTCGGCACAGGCAATGCCCGCATCGCCCGAGAGGCGCTTGTCAAAGAACAGGCGTTTGCCCAACTCGGCTTTCGCCTTGTCGATTTTCAACTGCGGCAAGGGTCCGATATCCGGATAGCTGGCAGCTTGAGCTGTCACCGCTAATCCGACCCCCAGTGTGGCGGCCAGTAGAGCGCGCCCCGTTGAGACTCTTACAACCATTGGATTTCCTCCAGGTCTATTATTAATTTGCCGGCATCGAGGGATAAGAATCACGCAAACAGCCGACAGCCTGCCCTCTACCATGCACAAAACAGACCAAGTTCAATAAGTTCCATCAAAGCCTGTCAAAACCATACGTTAGGAATGGCTTGTTGACCTGGATCAATAACCCACACTATCTGTATTGAATAAATCGTTCTATCTGCAAATGCCAACGCATCAATTCATTCAGGAGGAGAAAAACCGGAGAGAACTTCCCGCGATTTGGGACAGACAACGGGTGAACAGCGCAATCAGCGCCTCTGTACTTCAGTGTGCCGCAGAAAGCAGAACCGAAAACCGTGCGGCACTACTTGCCTTCCAGCACATAGCGAATGGCTTCGCTGATGACCTCTGGCGAAGTGCCATGGGGAAAGATGAAACGCAGTTCGCCGTCCGGCGCGATCAGATAGGTGGCGGCGGAATGATTGACGGCGTAACCGAACGCGGAATCCTTGAGTTCCACTTCATAATACTGGGCACCATACAGCTTGGCCGCCTTGGCGATTTCCTCTGGCTTTCCGGTGACGCCGATGAAATTGGGGTGGAAGTAATCGACATACTCGTCCAGCAGCTCAAAGGTATCCCGCTTGGGATCCACACTGACAAACACGCCCACCACCTTCTTCAGCTCGTCATCGTTCAGCTCGTTGAAAGCCTGTGCCATGTAGGAAAGGGAAGTCGGACATACATCCGGGCATTTGGTATAGCCAAAATACAGCAGCACCACTTTTCCCCGGTAGTCTTTGAGACGGAAAGGCCCCTTGCTGGTTTGCAGGGCAAAATCACCACCGGGAGGTGCATCGGTAATGCCGGGCACATCCAGCTCTGGAGCTGTCTTGCCCGCTGACAACAGCAGCGATGCCCACAGCGCTCCAAATACCAGTAGAACAATTTGTGTTCTGCGAATCATGAAACCCTGTAAAAATCTGCGTTCTAAGAACGCAGACTTGCCTTTTGCCCCCTATAAGGGGGCTTTGATGCCAGCCTTCTGAGAAGGCTGGCTGGTGAGTTATCCCATTTCATTGATTACTTGCCCAAGTCCATTTGAACTTGGCGT
>NZ_JBHNMF010000502.1:0-2369 GCF_048562965.1 Thiolapillus sp.
GTCGCCATTCAAATGGCCTTTTCGGGACAGCTCTATGCTGATAGGGGTGAGTAGTTACGTTAATGTTTCTACTACATTTATATTATGCTACCAGTCCATGTCGCGTGTCTTGATCGCGGTCAAAGGCTTGTGGATTTTTCCCGATGGCACTATGTTGTCTGGCTTTGACTACAGGAATGCTGTTTTGGATCCACTCTGGTTGTTGATCGCGCTCATACTGGGATTGCTTGCCAGACAGGTGTATTTGCCACCGCTGGTGGGCTTTCTCCTGGCCGGTTTTGCGCTGCATGCCCTGGGTGTGCAAGGTGGTGAATTCCTGCAGGAAATGGCCGATCTGGGTGTGTTGCTGCTGCTGTTCACCATCGGTCTGAAACTGCGCCTGCGCAACCTGCTGGTGCCGGAAGTGTGGGGCTCGGCCTGCGTTCACATGACGCTCACTGTGCTCTTCGTGAGCGGCTTCATCATCCTCGGCGGTGTAGTGGGCCTGGCCTGGTTCGGCGGGCTGGACTGGAAATCGGCGGCGGTGATTGCCTTCGCTCTTAGCTTCAGTAGCACGGTGTTTGCAGTGAAGATCCTGGAAGACCGGGGAGAGATGAAAACCCGCCATGGCCAGGTCAGCATCGGTATTCTGGTCATACAGGATATCATTGCCGTGATCTTTCTGGCTGCGGCGACGGGAAAGATGCCCGGCCTCTGGGCCTTGGCTCTGCTGCTGCTGCCGTTGCTGCGGCCCGTGCTCAACAAGATCCTGGAACATGCCGGCCATGGTGAGCTGCTTGTGCTGTTTGGCCTGGTCATGGCCATCGGCGGGGGAGAGCTGTTTACCCTGACGGGCATGAAAGACGGCCTCGGTGCCCTGGTTTTCGGTGCACTGCTGGGTGGTCAGCCCAAGACCAATGAGCTGGCACGCTCACTGCTGCGCTTCAAGGATCTCTTCCTGGTGGGATTTTTTCTGCAGATTGGCATCGCGACCTTTCCCGAAGCGGATGATGTCCTGATTGCCGTGCTTCTGACTGTGCTGATACTGCCGCTGAAGTCCCTGCTGTGGTTTTTTGTTCTCACGCGTTTCCGGCTGCGGGCCAGAACCTCTTTTCTGAGCAGTATGGAACTGTCGAGTTACAGTGAATTCGGACTGATCGTCAGTGCGATGGCCGTCGGGGCAGGATGGCTGCAGCAGGAATGGCTGGTTATCATTGCGCTGGCACTGACTTTCAGTTTTGTGATTGCCGCCATCGTCAATTCCTATGCGCACGGATTTTATGTGAAGCTGGAGTCCCGCTTGTACCGTTTTCAGTCAAAAACCCTCCTGCCGGTGGATGTACCCCCGGATCTGGGCGGCGCGGAAATACTGATTGCCGGTATGGGACGAGTGGGTACGGGCGCCTATTCCACCATGCGTGAGGTGTTTGGCGACAAGGTGATCGGCATCGATGCCAACCAGAATGCCATCCACTGGCATCAGGAAAGAGGAAACAACGTGATACTGGGGGATGCCGAGGATCTGGATTTCTGGCAGGGGGTGGATATCAAGAACCTGCGCCTAGTGATGCTGGCCATGCCCACGCTCAAGGATATGCGCCAGACTGTCAAACTGCTGGGACTGGTGGGTTATCCCGGCTTGATTGCAGCGGTGACACGCTACGAAGATGACCGTGTGGCGCTGGAAAAAGACGGTGTGGATGCAGTGTTCAATTTCTATGAAGAAGCAGGTGCGGGTTTTGCGGAACACGTGCGTCAGCAATTGTCCGCCAGTGGCCGCTGCCTGGTGGATGAGAAACAGCAGGTAAGTGAAAATGCTTGAATATGTCTTTTTTCATTCTCAGCCCTTCGATCAGTTTGTGGCTTATCTGAAGGAACTGGGTCTGCAGCCTGAAACCGAAATCGAAGAGGATTGCTGGGAGGCACGGTTGCCTGAAGACCTCGACGATGCTTTGTCCGAAAAGATCGAGGAACGTTATGACCGGCTCATGGATCTGAATCAGCAGCTTTTTGACGAGGAACAGGACGAGGGCTATCACACGGCGGGCGTGGTAGTGAACCTGAAAGACGGCGACACGGTCTATGCCAAAGTCGATCCTGCACTGCTGGCGAAAATCATGGGTGTCCTGACGCCGGTGGAGTTCGGGGATGTGGTCAATGCGATCGTTGATGCGGTAGAGGACCCGGACGAACGTACCCTCTGTCAGCGTATGCGTGATGAAGAGCAGGGCTGACCGACTGGCGGGGCGTCCGTCCGTGGACGCCAGTGGCTGCATTATTAACTCCCATGAATCCGCTGGATACACCCCTGATGATGGAAAAACCCGTATCCGTAGATACTCTGTTTACATGCAACTCCAATTTGCCATGTGCTCATCCAAATAATTTAT
>NZ_JBHNMF010000503.1:0-2369 GCF_048562965.1 Thiolapillus sp.
GCCTGCGAATAAGCCCAATCGCGCGCTAAAATTGACATTACTTTCCCCTGCTCCCAAGCGGGAGCATTTAGCCCAAAAAACCACCTTGCTCCTGGTCAGTAGGTGGGTGGTTTTCCATGACCGCATCTCCTTCGTTATCACCGGGCGGCATGCTAATGGTTCTCAGTTGACCTATTTTGTCCAGTACATCTTTCAATCCAGGTTGCTCGTTCATCGTGTTTTTCCCGTCGTGTGTGGTCGATACGCGGAAATATGTCCGCATCGTGATGCCGGGTCAACACTCATACTCACACAAAGACATTGACACAAACACACACCAGTTCTACTGTCTCAGCATGTTTGACTTACTCCATTCAGAGGAAAAGAGAAATGGCTGGCAAAATGTGTCCCAATTGCGGGAAGATGACCTTCCACAAAACCCCCAAAGGAAGGAAGTGCTCGCGTTGTGATTTCGAGATGATCGTGCCCCCAAACGAAGGAAAGGTCGGACGCGGCTCCCAGTGTTCAAACTGCGGAGAATACAAAGTCCGGAACAACAAGTGCGGCGGTTGCGGTGCGGTTTACAAGGTGTCCCAATGAAGATACTCACCATTGCCAACAACAAGGGCGGAGTAGGCAAAACCTTTCTGGCCAAACTGTTGGCGGAGTATGCGGTGATGATTCGAGGGTGGCGCGTACTGCTGCTTGATTTCGACCCCCAGACAAACCTGTCTCGTCGTTACCTTGATATGGATGTGGTATCGGATGGTGGCCCGGATGACTTTGTACCGCCGCCACACCCAGATGCCGATGAGACAACCCGGCATTACTCAGTTGCCAACATCTGGGATCTGGAAGAGGTGCTGCCCTATGAGACGGCGTTCGAGAACCTGGATATCATTCCAGCGCATGCGAACCGCTTACAGGAGATTGAATACCGCCCCCCCCATGATCTTAATCATTCGGTTGTGCTCGCCAAGTTTTTCGAGGCGTTCAAAGATGATGATCTTTATGATTTGGTCATCATTGATACACGGCCATCCAAGGGGCGCCTCAACACGGCGGCACTGCATGTGTCTACGCATGTTGTCATCCCAACCGAACTGGAGGCGCCCAGCGTCGAAGGCCTGGTAGGCATGATCGGGCTGGTGAATCGTGTACGCGATGTACGAACCGGGGATTGCCCCTTGAGCGTCTGCGGGGTGCTAGCCAACAAAGCGCAGATGAACACGGTTATCCACAAAGAGCATTGGGAAATGCTCAATTCACTGGAGGGGGTCGGAGAATACATTGTGGAGCCCCCTCTGCCCCATCGTGTGGTGTACAAAGAGTCTATGTTGTATGGACAACCCAGTATATGGGTAAATGGCGGGAAAAGCGAAGAAGCGCAAGCCGCCCTCCCCGCTGTCGAGCGGGTAATGAGCTGTGTTATGGGAGGATCATAATGGCTAAACGGCTGGGGGTACTGGACGACAGAATCAACAAACAAATTGGGACAGGACTGGCGAAGCGGATTATCCGCTGTGGTGTCTCTAAAACGGTTCGGCTTGACGAGGTGCGCCCCAACACGGGGAACTACCGTAAAGCCGGCCACTTTACCCTGGAAGAGGTGCAGGCCCACTTGGCGGGAAACGTGGACTGGTCAAAGGATCCTGAGCGCAAGGACGCATGGGAGCGTTTGGTTTCCCTGACCAACATTCTGAAAAAGCGCGGCATGCTGCAGTCGGTGGTAGTCGAAGCCGATGGAACGGGTTACAAGGTTATTGCGGGCGATAGACGCTACCTGGCACACCACCTGGCCGGCGAGACGCACATACATATCACCGTTTACCCATCGGGTAGTGAGAAAGAAAGGAAGGTGCTGTCACTGATCGAGAACGTCAGCCGGGAAAACCCTTCCCTATATGACACTATCGAGGGGGTGCGGGAGCTCTGTGGCCCCAAAACGAGCGCTGCAGAGCTGAAGGAAGAGCTTGGTATCTCGCTCCGGCAATGCCAGCGATTTCTTCGGTACGTGGACATGCCGCCCGCGATCATGGAAAAGGTGCGTAACGGGGTTATCGGTAGTCAACGAGAACTCGATGCCGCCCTAAAAGCGTATGACGATGCCGACAAAGAAGAGGAGCCCAAGCCTCCTTCAAAAGCGGCCCGCGCCGGCCGCAAACGTACGGCCGTTACGCTCAGTCCCAAGATCAAGGTCAAGGACCCGCATATCGTGAAGCGGGTCGCGCATCGCATTGCAAATGTGGTGCCTTCTCTGGAGGATGATGCGCTTGATGAAGTGGACTGGGATGATCTGGACCAGGCTCAGGCTGCTTGGGATGCGTTGTTGGCCGGCCTGTTGGCCGCAGACAGCGAAAACAGCCAGTAGTTCATCATCTGCTATGGGG
>NZ_JBHNMF010000504.1:0-2367 GCF_048562965.1 Thiolapillus sp.
GTTGAAGGCCACTGCTGGGAAATCGATGAGTTTGAAGGTGAAAATGCCGGGTTGATCGTGGCAGAGATCGAGCTGGATTCCGTCGATGAAGTGTTTCATCGTCCCGCCTGGCTGGGTGAGGAGATTTCCACGGATGCCCGCTACTACAACAGCAATCTCAGCAAACTGCCGTATCGTTACTGGAAGGAAGATTCGTGACGCGCTATCTCCGGGTTGCACTGGCGGATCAGGAACTCGGCCTCTGGGACGACGACAGGCTGGTGGTAGGCTATCCCGTATCGACCGCACTGCAGGGTCCCGGATCAATGCGGGACAGTGGCTGCACACCCACAGGGCGGCATCGCATCCGCCTGAAGATTGGCGACAACTGTCCCCTGTATACTGTGTTCAGGGCGCGCAGGCCCACGGGAGAAATTTACACGCCGGAGCTGGGTCGGCAGTTTCCGGACAGGGACTGGATACTGACCCGGATACTGTGGCTGAGCGGGCTGGAACCCGGTATAAACAGGGGGGGTGATTGTGATACGCTCAAACGCTTTATCTATATTCACGGGACGGCAGAGGAATCACTGCTGGGGACACCCGTATCGCACGGGTGCATTCGTATGAACAGCCACGACCTGATCGAACTGTTCGATGCGGTTTCGAACGGCACCATCGTCATTATTGAATAGCGGTCTTCACAGCCTATGACACACGGACCTTTGATGCTCGACCTGGCCGGCACTGTTCTGACTCCGGAAGAACGTGAACTCCTGTTGCATCCGGCTACAGGTGGGGTCATTCTGTTCAGCAGAAATTATGAAACGCCGGAGCAGGTCCGAGCACTGGTGAAGGAAATCCATGATTTGCGCAGTCCGGCCCTGCTGGTGTCGGTGGATCAGGAAGGAGGTCGTGTACAGCGGTTTCGTGAAGGGTTCTCCCGGCTGCCGGCAGCATCGAAATTTGGCGTGCTGCATTCAAGCCACCCGCAGAAAGCCATCGATGCCGCACATCATATCGGCTGGCTGATGGCGGCCGAACTGCGCGCAGTGGGTGTCGATTTCAGTTTTGCCCCCGTGCTGGACCTGCAGACAGACATCAGTCAGGTGATTGGCGACAGAGCCTTTTCGGACGATCCACTCGTGGTAGGCAAACTGGCCTTCAGCTGGGTTGCGGGTGCCAGGGAGGTGGGTATGCCTTCCGTGGGAAAACACTTCCCCGGTCACGGCTGTGTGGAAGCCGATTCCCATCTGGATCTGCCAGTAGACAAGCGGCGTTTTTCAGAAATCTGGGACCATGATCTACTGCCTTTCCGGCACATGGTGGAAAACAATCTGGAAGGACTCATGCCGGCACATGTCGTATACGCGGCCGTGGATGACAGGCCGGTGGGCTATTCCCCTTACTGGATACAGGAAGTGCTGCGCCAGCGCATGGGTTTTGGTGGCGTGGTGTTCAGCGATGACCTGAGCATGGCGGCTGCCAATATTGGCGGCGACTATTCCGAGCGTGCAGCAGCAGCCCTGGACGCCGGTTGCGACATGATCCTGGTGTGCAACAATCCGGAAGGTGCGAGTGAGGTGCTTACTTCCCTGGCGGAATACTGCGACCCTGTCAGTCAGGTGCGGCTGGCGCGGATGCACGGCAAGGGGCAGGTCTCTTCCGGCGATCTCCGGGAGGACCCCCGCTGGCTGCGGGCCATGGAGTACCTGAATCTGCTGGATGGAGAGGAATCTCTGGACCTGGAGCTGTAAGTGATGAAAGAAACCAGCGACATGCAGGAAGTAAAGGACCATGCCCGGCTGTTGTACAACCCTGAGGAGGTGGAATCTGCGCTGGATCGCATGGCAGGTGAACTGGCCGCAAAGGTTTCGCACAGCAACCCCATACTGCTGGCGGTCATGAATGGCGGGCTGATTCTCCTGGGCATGCTGCTGCCACGTCTCGATTTCCCCCTGCGCGTGGATTATCTTCATGCCACCCGCTATCGGGAACGCACCTTCGGCACAGACCTGCAATGGAAAAAGACACCGGAATATTCCCTCGCAGGGGAAACCGTCGTGGTGGTGGATGATATCCTAGATGAGGGATACACTTTAAAGGCCATAGTGGATTATTGTAAGGAGCAGGGTGCTGCACAGGTCATTTCGGTCGTGCTCGTGCAGAAGATACACCAGCGCGGAAACGACATGACCGCGGATATCGTCGGCCTGACGACGCCTGATGAATATCTGTTCGGTTATGGAATGGACTACAAAGGCTATTGGCGTAACGCTTCAGGAATCTATTTCATAGATGTCGGGTACCATGTGATTATATTCCAAAAAGGAGCTATCCTTTGTTCCGAACCCGCCAGATATTGAACGACTGGCTCACGCAAAACCT
>NZ_JBHNMF010000505.1:0-2358 GCF_048562965.1 Thiolapillus sp.
CCTCCACCATGTGCTGCAGCACATCGGCAATGCCAGGACGGTTGAGGACATTGAAGCCCTGCTACCCTGGAACACGCCTGTCAAAAAAATGCAATAGGGCTGATTGTTTGGCGCTTACCGTATTGTTTCCGCAGATTGAAAAGGCGCAGCTCATTGGCCTTGAAAGGCTGCTGCCGGCGTTCCAGGCGCTGTCGGGCCAGCTGCATGGTGTCGATTGCGGGTATGACCGGCGCCAGCCCGTACAGATTTTTACAGGCCTGCTGCAGAAAGCCGATTTCCACGGCGGCGTGATGCGCCAGCAATACTTTTCCCTTGAGCTGTTGCAGGATGGATTCCACCACCTGGGGCAGTGTCATGCCCTGTGCCACCTGATCATGAGTGATGTGATGGATGGTGATGTTGTCATCGTCCATGTCCCTTTTGCTGTGGATGATCTGATGGTGTGCTGTGTCCAGGGCCACCTGATTGTGCAGCAATGTTACATAGCCCACGCTCAGCAGGTGATCGTGCTTCGCGTCCAGGCCGGAGGTTTCAAAGTCCATCGCCAGCAGTGCAGTATCGCTGACAGGCGCGGCTTTATCCGGAAAAGATTGTTCCAGATAATCCCGCAAAGGGCCTTCGGGGGCCTTGTCCAGCAGGCGCCTGCGTTTGCTTTCCTGGTTGAACAGCAGGCCAAACATCAGATTCTGTCGGTGTGGTAGCGCATTTCCAGGGTGGACTGCATGGTCTGAACGACCTTGAAGGCGTCCTTGAGATGTTCACGTTCCAGTTTCGACAGCTGTTTGGGTGACATGAAGTTGTCCGGAGACTCTCCTTCACGGATCTGTGCTGCCTGGTGTTCCAGACGCAGGTTGCTGATGAACTCGAAGGCGTCCAGCAAATTGGCCGAGCCACCCTTGCTCAGGGAGGGGGTGCCTGCGGCGGCGCGCAGGCGGTCCTCCGTGCCAATTTCATGCAGCCCTTCGGCCAGGGCGTAGATACGCGCCATATCGATGATAGGCACGAGACCGGAATGTTTCAGGTCGAGTGTGTCGTCGTGTTGTCCATCGTGAACCAGCACAAAATCGCGGAAGAACCCCAGCGGCGGGCGGTGGGTAAGGGCATTGCGCACCATATGCGCGAGAAACAGCTGGTTCTTGGGTGCCTTGACCAGGATCTTCTTGCGGATCTTGTTGAGCAGTTTTCCTTGCCGTGGATAACGCGCAGATCGAAGAAAATGCTGGAGAGCATCAGTGCCATGGGTTCCGGCTGTTCGATCCATTTCTCGAAATAGCCCTGCCAGGTTGATACTGTCTGTCGCCATTTGGGGTTGCTGGCCATGACGTCACCGGGACAGTAGATATAGCCGCAGGCATCCAGGCCGTCGTTGACGAAACGGGCCAGGGATTCAAACCATTCGTCGTCGCCTGGCTGCAGTTTGTCAGAAATGATCAGGCCGTTGTCCTGGTCCGAGTGGCTGGTCTGTTCCCTGCGTGCCTGAGAACCTGCTGCTATCCAGGCATAGGGAACAGGAGAGGGTCCCAGTTGTATTTCCGCGAGTTCGATCAGCCGCCGGGTGATGGCGCAGGTCACCGCGGTGACGGCAAATCCCACGTGGCGCAGGTCCGCCCCCATGTTGGTGAGCTGCAGCTGGATACGCGGCAGCATCTTGCTGGCTTCCACCAGCGCCTCCAGTGATTCTGCCTTGCGAATGGTGCTGGTCAGATGCACAGCGCTCAGGCCTTCCTGGCGCATGATATCCGTGGTAGTAATGATGCCCTTCAGGCCGCTGTCATCGAATACAGGCAGGTGGTGCACCTGATTGCGGGTCATCACCAGCAATGCATCGAAAAGGCTTTCACTCGCGTTGAGGCTGGTGATTTTCCGGGTCATTATCTTGTGCATGGGGTTGTCGACAGGAAGCCCCGTTGCAACACAACGCTTGCGTATGTCCCTGTCGGTGACCAGACCCGCAGGGCTGCTGCCTTCCATCAGAATCAGGGAAGAGACCCCGTGCTCGGACATCAGACGAGCGCCATCCTGGATAGAGATGTCGGGGGAGGCGGTTACCAGTTCGCCGCGGCAGATATCCCCTGCATAGGTGTGCAGCAAATTTGAACTGCTTTGCTCCTGCATGTCCGATACGGCTTCCTTGAGCCGCTGGGCAGCGGAATGGCGGATGAAATGCAGCACTGATTCATCCTGCTCCACCAGTTTGGACAACTGGTCGCAAGGAATGCTGTACAGCAGTGTGTCCTCTGTGGCCTTGACGTAAAAATCCGGCATGACATCTGCCGCACAGAAGCTGGTGCAGATATCGCCTTCGCCCAGCATGCCCATGAGGTTGTCCTTGCCGGAATACATGGCAATGGCACCCTG
>NZ_JBHNMF010000506.1:0-2352 GCF_048562965.1 Thiolapillus sp.
AGTACGGAGCAGCAACGAGCTTGCGAAGTTGTTGCGTAGTGCTTGGTGACCAGGACGGCTGGGGCACCAATAGGTTGTCAAAGGCCGAGTCGATTTTGGGGACTGGGATGTCCCAAAATCTATCACGAGGCCGAAGACACGCTTGAGCTTGTGGAACCGGAAGTGCACCTGGGCCGACATGGGAGACTTGATCTTCTTTCCGTGCCGGGAAAGGCCATGATGCAGTGCAATACTCAGATCACCTGTGTACACCCACCAGCTGCCGTCTGCGCTGCGGTTGTTGCTGCCCGTGCCGTTCAGCCCCCGGATCAGCTCTTCGGTATAGATACTGGGCCGGTTCTTCCGCCCGTAGGCGCGTTCTCCCGAGAAGATGGAAAACTTCCAGTCCGAACTCCAAGGGCGGTCTATGCTGTCCTGAATAATCGTCTGACCCGTCGCCGTGGTTCGGGTGGCGATATCGGACACTGCCCGGCAGGCATCGACAAAATAGCACTGGCTGGAAGCGGCGCACTGGGACATGCCGCGGTGCAGCGCCGCAAAGTCCAGCGCGCCCTCCATGGGCATTGCCTCGGACTCCCCGTAGTCGGACAGCAACAGGGTCAAACCGTCCAGCCCTCGCGCCACACCATGTCCACAGAAGAAAAACAGCATCAGGTTCTCTTCATTCACATCACTCCGCTTTTTCCAGTTTCTGACCGCCTGCTTCACATTGCCGAAAGTGACCGCGGGCGCCGAAAACGGCTGCTGCAGACTGTCATGGTGATAAACCTGCCCGCCTTCCTCTTCGGAAACCAGCAGGGATACACTCGCCAGTGGCTTGTCGGGATTGTTGAAACTGTCGAGCAGCCAGTCCGTGATGGTTCGGGCGGATACCGGGGGCGAGGAAAGCTGCCCCAGCCCACCGTGCAAATCCGTCAGTGCAGCGGGATCACCGCCGTTGAGATGGGGGTAGGCGCCAACACCGATCACGACGGCATGGGTGGCCGGCTTACCGCTGTCGATCAGGGACTGATCGCAAAAGGCCAGAGAGTCATCCATGGGCCTGCGCATCCGGGTATGGGAGCCGTTCAGGCGCAGCCAGGGACGGGTCGAATCTAGCTCGCAACGCGGCGTCCGCCTGGGCATAGCCCCAGTTGATCAGCGCTTCCTGTTCTTCGGCGCTGAAGCGGTTCAGGCGGGTACGCATGGCGGCAATCCGGCGCGTCTTTTCGCTGTCGGCCATCAGGGCACTGCCGAGCCCGCGTTCCTCCAGCGGAAAATCACTGATCACCGTACCGATACCCCAGTAGGCACCGCTTTTTTCTCCACTGACAAACTGCCTGATGAGATCCCGGGTGCGTAACGCCCTTACCTGTTCAGACATGATATCCAGAGTACGCTTGGTGCGTGCAAGCTGGCTGAAGCGCGCCAGCCGGACTTTTCTGTCCACGCTGAAAGGCGCGCCAGCATCGCTGACCAGTATCCTGTCACACAGGCGGTTCAGGCGTTCCAGACCCAGGTTGTCGTATATGCCCCCATCGGCAAGCCACAGATTTTCCCTCAGGTAGCTGTCGCCGTGCAGATCCGAGATATTTCCCCTGGACCAGGCATCGGGGTCGACCCGGAGCTTCACCGGGCACAACGGCGGGGGAAAGGCGCTGGAAGCCGCCACCGCCACAGCCAGGGGAATATCGGGGTCCGGCAGCCTGCCCAGATGATACTAACTGAGGTATTCGTGACTGAACACGACACTCGCACCGGTCTGCAGACTGGTGGCATAGAGGGTAAAACGCGGCCCGCCGGTTCGGGCCGGCAGATCCTGCAGCGTGCTGTCGCCGTACAAATGCTTCCGGTAGTTGCCGATCAGCAGATCACTGGGATGCCTGAAAGGGCTGATGATGCCCCCGAGGATGACGCCCACATCGATAGTCCGCCCGCAGAACAGCCGCAACGGTTCGACGATCAGTTCGTGGAAATTTTTCGCGATACCGTCAGCGCCGAATACCAGTTCCGGCCAGCGCAGCCCAAGCTGGGCGGCGATGATGGAACCGCCGGATACGCTGGTGAATTCGTCGATCCGGCCCAGCAGACCGGCTTCGTTGATACGCTGCAAGGAACCGATATGAAACAGTGTGGCCCTGAAGCCGCCACCGGACAAAGCGAGTCCCAACATTTCCTTTCTCCCTGGCCAAAGGCCGCTCAGGAATAATAGACGTACTGCTCCAGCTGCTCGATCACCACCTGCTGTTCGGTCAAGTGTGTCTTCGGCCTCGTGATAGATTTTGGGACATCCCAGTCCCCAAAATCGACTCGGCCTTTGACAACCTATTGGTGCCCCAGCCGTCCTGGTCACCAAGCACTACGCAACAACTT
>NZ_JBHNMF010000507.1:0-2351 GCF_048562965.1 Thiolapillus sp.
CTAATAAGCCACAGGTTGCAGCCAATAGCAGTGGTCGAGCCATGGTTGTGTGGTATCAATCCAATGGCACCAAAAGCAGCGTTTGGGCGCGTCAGTTACCTGTTGTGTCATCCGCTACGAGCCATGGAGCGCAAGGGAAAGCCGGCAGTCCCCAGTAGACAACGCGGCGTCCTCCCGTCATTAGGGCGCCAGGTACAAAGCAGCAACAAGCTTGCGAGGTTGTGTTGCGTAGTGCTTGGTGACTAGGACGGCTGGGGCACAAACAGGTTGTCAAAGGCCGAGTCGATTTGGGGTCGGGATGTCCCCAAAATCCATCATGAAGCCAAACACATGCTTGTTGGCTTTTTCACATTTGTTTCGAATTGGAGGTAAAAAATGAAGGCTTGCGAAGGGTCGCCGGCAGGCAGCAATCGTGTTTGTATTGGCGAAAACTATAAAAAACTGACGTGGTTTCAACGGATCTTCGGGGTTCTTCTTATCTATGTGCCAATCATTACCATGCCGTTTCTTTTTTTCAGTGCCTATATTTCCTATTTGCATTTGAAGCTGATGGGCGCAGAAAATATCAAGACGTTATCGGATTTCCTGCCCGCACGGAAAAGCCATCGCTATACGATGAAAACCCAGATCACAGTGGATCCTGACGCTGCCTACAGCATCAGCCCGACGCGATCGAAACTATTCTGGATTGTCAATTGCACGAGGTATTGCCCGGTCAGTGTTGCGTTGCTCGAATGGCATGTCTATCTGGTGAAACTGGTAGAAAACTGGTGGTGTCCGTTCACGCATGCAAAAAAATCGGCTTACAAGGATGCGATGATTGATCAGTCCTTTTGGCATACCCGCCCCAGTGAAGTGGGAAAATTAACGCCGGAAGACCGTTACAATCCTATCTGGTATGCTGAAGTGCTTGAAAAGCAGCCGTCGGAAAAATGATCGTGAAAAAAGCGTGAAATATTCCTTCGTGCGCTGCCAGCCATGGAGAGCGAAGCGAAGGCTGGTAGACCCCAGTAGCCGCGAGGCCGCACTGCTTACCCGTCGTGCGCATAGCGCCAGAGGGGAAATCCAAACGCGGCGTCCAGTCATTGGGAGCCAAGTACGGAGCAGCAACGAGCTTGCGAAGTTGTTGCGTAGTGCTGGGTGACCAGGACGGCTGGGGCACCAATAGGTTGTCAAAGGCCGAGTCGATTTTGGGGACTGGGATGTCCCAAAATCTATCACAAGGCCGAAGACACGCTTGATTCATAATGACAACGGTTCAGACTACGGCGTTACTTTATCTGATCTTCCTGCCTGTTTCAGTGTGCGTATTCCACCCCAACGTGACCGCCGATTCCAAACGAACGTGACCGATTCCAGGGTTTTCCTTGGAATCGGCGGTCACGTTGGGGTGGAATACGCAAGGATGCGAGGATCAAGTTAAAGCGCCTCTATCCGTTAATTTAACGTAGACGATGTACTAGACACATGAACCAACCGAGAGAAAACAACCGCATGGACAATCAGACCTGGGTAGCCGAATACAGTATCGGCGAGGAAATCGTGCACGCCATCACCCACGGCATTGGCATCCCCCTGAGCATCGCTGCCCTGGTTCTGCTTGTCACCTTTTCGGCGCTTTACGGCAGTGTTTGGCACGTCACCAGCACCGCCATCTATGGCAGCACACTGGTACTTGTTTATACAGCTTCCACCCTGTATCACGGCATCCCCCACGAGCGAGCCAAACCGCTGCTGCAGAAATTCGATCACGCCGCCATTTTCCTGTTCATCGCAGGCTCCTACACACCCTTTACCCTGGTCACACTGCAAGGCCCATGGGGCTGGACCCTGTTTGGTATGGTGTGGGCAATAGCTGTATTTGGTGTGTATGCAAAACTTGCTGGCAGCGAACGCATGCAGCGCTGGTCGCTGCCTCTCTATCTGGGTATGGGCTGGATGGTGCTGTTCGCCATCAAGCCGCTGGTTGCTAATCTCGATACCGCTGGACTGGTCCTGCTGGCAGCCGGCGGCCTGAGCTACACGCTGGGTGCCCTGATCTACGCATGGGAACGCCTGAGATGGAACCATGCCATCTGGCATCTGTTCGTCCTTGCGGGCAGCACACTCCAGTTCTTTTCCATCTTTTTTTATGTAGTACCGGGCTCTTCCTGATACCTGCGTATTTTCAGCGCCTTCAGTATCTTCTTCCGCTGCTGCTGTTTTTGACTGGCAACTTTCAGATAGCGATCGCTGCCAGCCATGGAGAGCGAAGCGAAGGCTGGTAGACCCCGGTAGCCGCGAGGCCGCACTGTTTTCCCGGCGTGCCTTGCGCCAGAGGGAAAACAAAGTAGGCCTCCGAACGCGGCGCG
>NZ_JBHNMF010000508.1:0-2351 GCF_048562965.1 Thiolapillus sp.
CAAATAACGAAACAGAAACATCTTCCCCTCTCAAATCCACATGAAACGTCGAAGAGCCACTTTTTTCTTAACGTCCGTTTTTGGCCTTTTGGTTTGATTTGGCGCCGTCTTTTGTCATTTCTATCGTGCTGTTTTGCGCTTTTACATATTGTTTTTTCTTTTCCCAGTTTTCCGATACTTCAACTCACGGTCGATTGTCTATGACGCCGTGTGTATTTTTAATAAATTTCATGAGGTAAATCACAATGAGCAAAATGAACAAATGGGTTAAAGTCGGTATCGTTGCTGCAGCCGTTGTTGGCACTACCGCCGCTATCGCTGGTACCGGTGGTACCGAGTTTACCGGCGCCATGACCACCATTCGCGACTGGTTCGAAGGTGACCTGGGTCGTCTGATCGCCGTCGCAGCTCTGGGCATCGGCCTGGCCATCGGCGTCATCCAGCAGTCCATCATGGCCGTCGTTGTCGGCTTCGCCATGGCTCTGGCTTTGTCTCAAGGCCCGGGCGTGGTTGTAGCACTTCTTGGCGGCAGCCTGCCCATGTAAGCCCCCCGTTGCTTCCGGTAAAAAGGTCGCTTCGGCGCAAGGCGTTAACATGGCGTGTTGATATTCGGGCTTGTTCACCTTCTACAATACAGAAAGATGGCATCAGCGCCTTGACCGGCGGACGCCGGATAACGTGTATTATGAGGCGGCTGCCAGAAAGGTGATCTGAACCGGAAAAGCACTTATCGTTCTGTCCAATAATTGGGATCCACTTCTGCCTTCGGCAGCCTTTTTTATGCCTGCCCACAATGCGCCCACTAAAAGCCGCTATTTCCTACTTAAAAGGCGTTGTTTTCGGTGTTTTCTTTTGTCTTCTCGGGTCTTGCGCTTGTTAGAGTAACCGGATAACAACATGTCGGCCATCCACCTATGAGAAATTCTGTAAAACACCTGTTTCTCCGTTTATTCGCTGGCGCAATAATTGCTTCAACTGCTGCTCCAGCTGCGCAAATCACCGATATGGTGACCTACAATGCCAGCCCGCTGGTCATTCGTATCCATGAAGGGAAACACAGTAAATGGCTACAAGTTAGGAAATTGACTAGAGTGCGTACCGGGCAGCTCATCAAGCTCGATGAACTACCCCAGAAAGGAAGTGTTGAAATTCACGGTGTCCGCATACGTTATACCCCAGCCAAAGGTGCTCAAGGCAGGGATTATTTTTCCCTGCTGATTTGCGATTCGCTGCAATCCTGTGTACAGCGCGATGTGGTGGCCATCATCGACACCCACGATGAACCGCCAAAGTCGGCGTTCCTCGAGTACTACTTGAAGGAAAACGAGGGCAGCCGCTGGGAAATGCCATTCCTTGATGATGAAATGCCCACACCTACGCGTGTCGAGCTGTTGCGTGCTCCCGAACATCTTTCCGTCGAAAACAATGGCCGGGCTTTCCGTGTAATCAATCACCCAGGATGGTCCGGAATTACCGGATTTGATTACCGGGTTTGTGATTATTTGGAGCACTGCATCGATTCTACCGCTCATGTCACTATCCTTCCCAATGCCGTTCTGCCTGGCGCGGTCATCGCCCGCTCAGACAACCACGCTAAATTAGCGGATGGTCACTATCCGTTAACAACGGAACCATTGACAGATCTTCAGACGGGGCGTCCCATTACGTCGCCACGCGGAATATCGGTTTATGCCCATTTTGAATCATTGAAAAACCACACACTGAATGTCAACGGCATGACGCTTCGTCCAGGGGCGGAAATCATCTTGCCCAATTACGATATTGAGAAGGAAGGCGGAAGGGTGTCTATTCCCGCAAAATGGGAACATCCGGACAAAGTGCCCAATGGCTACATCGGTGAAATCACCGTACGTTTGGCCAATTTCGATGTCCCCAACCAGGTTTTTCCGGTATTCGCCGGGGAGATTGCCCGCAAGGTATCAATGGAGGAAGTGCCGCGCGAGTTTCCCGTCGCTGTCTTCCGTCATGTTTACCTGGGCATGGCAACCCAGCTTTTCGCCAATGACAGCTATGACGGTCAACTGGCCTGGACAGCGTATCTGCTTAAAGCCCCGAGCATCAAACAAACCGGTGAAGGGCACATGTTCAGCTTTTCCGGCGATTCTCTTGGCGACTGGGTTGTTGAGCTGAAGGCGACCACACCAAAAGAGAAGTTGTTGTGGCGTCGGGTCATTCATGTGCTTCCCCCTCCCTTGCCTGAGCCAAACATCGTAAAAACATTGGTTCAGAACTCTGTGGTTCTTCACGGGCTACCCAGTGCCGGCGCGCATCCTGGGCTGAAATCTGAGTGGGTGCTTCCAAATAGTGATACTGCCGACACCAACCCCTTG
>NZ_JBHNMF010000509.1:0-2342 GCF_048562965.1 Thiolapillus sp.
CAAGTTTGCCGAAACCTTCCAGCAGTTGCGTGAGGATTTGCGCATTGCGCTCTGGCCGAATAAACACATCCGCAAGCACAACTACAGCATTTCGGTACGGAGCCACAGTTGTTCATCCTTGAAGATGTCACCGATTCTGGCAAGCGTGTCTTCTGCCTCGTGATAGATTTTGGGACATCCCAGTCCCCAAAATCGACTCGGCCTTTGACAACCTATTTGTGCCCCAGCCGTCCTGGTCACCCAGCACTACGCAACAACTTCGCAAGCTCGTTGCTGCTCCGTACTTGTCTCCCAATGACTGGACGCCGCGTTTGGATGCCTACTTTGCTTCCCCTCTGGCGCTATGCGCACGACGGGTAAGCAGTGCGGCCTCGCGGCTACTGGGGTCTACCAGCCTTCGCTTCGCTCTCCATGGCTGGCAGCGTTTGAACGTGGTCGATGTACTAGGGTACGCAAGATTCCATTTCTTCAAGAAACCGTTCTTTGCGCGTCTTGCGTTTCTTGGCGGCGTAAGTCAATGACTAAAGACCAGTTTTTGCCCGGTGACATCGGATGGATATGCCCCCATTCGCGCAAGTGAAGTGTGCCGGGATCGAGATGCTCCAACCCGATGTAGACGTAGGTCTCGGCCTTGGCCTTGGCCGGATCGACGCGAACAGCCACGTTCTCTACGAATTCATCAAGCCTGACCACCGGCCAGTCCTCCCGGGACGCCCCTGCCCTTCTCACCGCGTGTACATCCACAGACTCCATTCAGCCGGCCTCCCGTTTTGCCCAGCGATAGTATATCTTGAGCTTGTTACCGTGGGTGACCGGCAGCAGGCAGTCGTGTTGCAGGCGGCCGACGACGATGCCGGGGGCAATGCCGATCTGGTGAGCGAAGCACTTGATCTCGTTCAGGGTCCTGCCCCAAGTCTTAACAAAGGTGGCATAGGCCGTGGGCGGTATCAGTTTGTCTCGCGCAAAAGCGTTGGCCTCCTCCTCCTGTTCGCTGTCCATGCCGTTGCCCTCGAGGAAGATTGCCTTGCGACCGTGCTTGAGGATGTGCCCAGCCTCATGAAAAAAGGTGAACCAGAGCTGGTCATTGCTCTTATAGCGCAGGCTCAGCTGAATAACCGCTTTGTTCTTCAGCCAGCGGGTGGCGCCAGAAATGCCGGTCTTGGGCAGCTCGGGCACCAGCACCACGGCGACGCCGACACCAGCGCACAGCTCGACCAAGCGGGGTTCAAACACCTCGGGTGGTTCCCGCGTGAGGGCGCGAATTTCGTCCAGCGCGGCCTGGAACCCGCGCCGGTCGAACGGGGCGCAGTCGATCCGCAGGGCTTCGATCTCGCCCTGCCGCAGCCAGGCGGAGACGGCCTCGGCACAGGGTTCGAAGCGCAGCGACTGTCGGTAGGCGACCTGGTGCTGCTCCCAGACGGTACGCCACTGCTCCGGGTCCGCCACACCGAAGAACCGCAGCACTTCGTCTAGCTGCTCCAGCTTGTCCTTGAATTTTCTGATAAAGCCCCGCTCAGCCATCGCTTTGACCGGCACGCCCTTGAGCCAGTCCAGATGCTCGCGCAGCCGTTGCTGGTCGGCGAGGCGTACGCGATCCTCCTGGTACTGCCGTTCCAGGTTGTTCCAGAAATGGGCGGGCCGACCGAAGACCCGCTCCAGTTTTAGGGCCGTCTCCGGCATGATCCGGGCCTTGCCCCTGATGATTTCATTGACTGTTTTCTTGGTGAACCCCAGCCGATCGGCCAGCTCCGCTTGGGTCATGCCGTAGGAGTCCAGATAGTCTTTCAGCACTTCACCAGGCGAGACCGCGTAATCGGGTACGAAACGGTTCGCTGCTTCCTTAGCCATGGGTGTCCTCCACACAGATGATCTTGATCGCCGTGACCTGAGCCCAGTCTAGACCACCGTCCGATCTTCGAGGTACCGGGTCGTGGTCAGGGACGAATATCAGGCGGTATGGGTGATCCAGGTCGACCGAAAGCTGGCCGTTACGTTTTCCTTCAGTGAGCTCATGGCAGCGCCCGGGCGGACTCTTGGGTGGCCAGAAGTCCATCAGGGTTTCGGCAACACGGAACTCCTGAAGCCGCACGCGGATCTTCCTCGCCCGTCTGGCCCCATGCAGTGCATCGAGTTGCCTGCCCTCGTTGAAGGCTTTTTCCAGCTTTTTAGTCTTGAACGTGATTTCCATATCTTAGCAAGATAACTGTATTTTATTAACTCAATGGGTAACTACTCACCCCTATCAGCATAGAGCTGTCCCGAAAAGGCCATTTGAATGGCGACCAGCGGATTGTATCCCTGATTTGCCATGGTCTGCAGGTAACTGGAGATGCGGCAATAGG
>NZ_JBHNMF010000510.1:0-2338 GCF_048562965.1 Thiolapillus sp.
TGCACAACGATCCGTTACCGATCATTGTTTTCGGAGATCACACCAGGATATTGAAGTTTATAGACTTCCCGTTTGCGTGTGGGGCTGATGGAACGCAGTTATTAAGGTCTAATACAAGCAGAATGCCAATGTCCCTGTTCTATTCCGTGCTGAAATCTATCGACTTGTCGAGTTTCGCCTATGCTCGCCACTTCAAGTTTTTGAAAGAGCAAGAGGTGCTATTACCTGATGAGGGGTCAGCCGAAGCGTACGCAGATTTCGTTGAACCATTGCGTGATCATATTCGGTCACTGATGCGGAAAAATAACAATCTCCGCCAAACCCGCGACCTTCTCCTCCCCAAACTCATCTCCGGCGAGCTGGATGTCTCTACACTTCCCATCGACATCGGGGAGGCGGCATGAGCGAGACCTTCAACGTCTACTGCGACGAGTCCTGCCACCTGGAGGACGACAAGCAGCCGGTGATGTTACTGGGGGCGGTTTGGTGCCCACTGGATGAGGTGGCCCGGTTGTCCCGAGAAGTGCAGGACATGAAGACGCGCCACCGGGCCGCCGGGGAATTGAAATGGACCAAGGTCTCGAAGGCGCGGCTGGATTTTTATCTGGAACTGGTGGACTGGTTTCTGGCGGAAGCACCGCTGCATTTCCGTGGGCTGGTGGTATTGTACAAGGAGCGGTTGAACCATGCCCTGTTCAATCAGGGCTCGCACGACGATTTCTACTACAAGATGTATTTCTCTCTGCTCAGCAAGATTTTGAACCCGGAGGAGCGGTACAACATCTACCTGGACATCAAGGACACGCGCAGCCGCTTGAAGCTGCGCAAGCTTGGCGAGGCGTTGTGTAACGACAAGTACGACTTCACCAGCCAGATGATCGGGCACTTGCAGAATATCCGCTCCCACGAATCCTATCTGCTCCAGGTCTGTGATTTTCTGCTCGGCGCGGTTTCCTACCGGCACCGGGGCCTGTCCGGCAACCCGGCCAAGGTGGCGATCATCCGCCACCTGGAGGAACGACTGGGGCGGGAGCTGCTGCGCTCCACTCCGCTGCGGGAAGAGAAGTTCAACCTGTTCCTGTTCACGCCGCGGGAGGCATAGGGGTAATGAGTCATCCGGAATGGTTGCCGGACCTCTTCCCAGTGAACCCGTGGCAGCATGACACCTACGAGGCGCTGTACCGGCTGTTCGAGCACGATTTCAAGCACAGCCAGCCGGTGTACGAGGGGCGGGCGGTGTGGTTCTTTCCGGAGATGGAGTACGGCAAGGAGAAAATCTTCTGGCATCTGACATCGCGGGAGGACAAGGTGACGGGTGATCGCTTTCCGGATCTGCGCCGAAGCGAGCGGTTGCCTTGGGTGCGGCCGATGCTGGACCTTCCCGAGAAGCCGGAGGTGCTGGCCTGGGACCACCAGGAAGGTGACGGGACGATCAAGACCTACGTCTGGCTGGAGGACGATGATTTCGTGGTCATCATGAAGAAGTATCCTGACGGCCGGCGGCGGCTGATCACCTCGTTCTGGGTGGAATACAGGAATACTAGGCGGAAGCTCAGGAAGAAGTATGAGCGCAGGATTGGGGCTTGAAATCAGGCGCCAGAAACAAGAAAGGCCAACGCGGAGCGTTGGCCCAACTCCTTCCACCGTGGGTGGATGAGATGCAGAGAATATGAGGTTTTTGGTATAATTTTACCAATAAAAAAAATTTATGACGAAGATAGGTGCAAACCATTGGGGCTTTGGGTTAATAGATATTCAGAAGACAATCTGTTTTATCCACCATAAATATCCGTGTTTTCTGCACTGAAGGGGGGCGGGCTCAGGAATACATTAAGAAACGGTTTTGAAGGTAAGGGAAAGAATGTTGGATTGCGCTGAAAACAGGCATCAGGAACAAGGGTTCGTTGAATTATTCGACCAGATGACCCGTAGTATCCTCAAACTCCTCTCTTGGGCAATAAAAAAGGCAATGCTCAAGTGTGTCTTCGACCTCGTGATAGATTTTGGGACATCCCAGTCCCCAAAATCGACTCGGCCTTTGACAACCTATTCGTGCCCCAGCCGTCCTGGTCACCAAGCACTACGCAACAACCTCGCAAGCTCGTTGCTGCTCCGTACTTGCCTCCCAATGACTGGACGCCGCGTTTGGATGCCTACTTTGCTTCCCCTCTGGTGCTATGCGCACGACGGGCAAGCAGTGCGGCCTCGCGCCTACTGGGTACGGTGGAGATTTGGCATGGAACAGGGATAAGAGGCAGAAGTGTCTGAATATTCAGAAGATAATCTGGTTGAGCAGCCTGCAATAGGCTTGTTTTCCGAACTGGGCTGGGAGACGGTC
>NZ_JBHNMF010000511.1:0-2336 GCF_048562965.1 Thiolapillus sp.
TGCAGACTGCATAGCCAACAAAGAGAACAGTCCCATTTTGGCGAAGTTACATAATGTGCCTTCAGGAGAGAAATTCGGCAAGATGCACACTACATAAAAACAAAACCACTGCTCCACAGTTAGACACACACAAATTGTAACTCCAGAAAGTAAATTCTCCTCCGAATTATTATCAGCATGTTTCCCATAACCGCCAGGGTCGTTGCGGCAACACAGATCATTTCATAACCAGTTTCCATCATATGGTGGCTCACGAGCAAGGTATATCCAGACGGAACCCTTCCCTCTTCCGGTTGAACGCCAGGCCGTTCAGTTCATCGTGGAACCCATCCGCCAGCTAGCCCTTGTCTTGGAACTAGGAAAATATCCGCCCACTCATGCCATTCTGACACCGGCTATTTCACCCATAACTGGGAGACTCGTGGAGGGCGGGAGCGTCTTATTCTTTCCCGTACAGGCCCAAACCACCTGCCCACTGCCCACATCTGCTGGGTGCGCTTTATGTATCAAACATATACCAGGTTCTAGCAAATCAAATAATAGAGGAATTCTCTTGGAGCAGACTACATTGCCACCATATTGCACAGTCTGACAATATCGAAGAGATATCAAAGACACAAAACATGACTTCAGCAAGTACATTCTCCTGGGTGCAGACTAAATACCCGACAAATATCGCAGTCCAGCGACGCCAAACACACAGAATGTATCTTCAGAAAGTCAACCCCAATGGGTGTACTGGGACTCCATGGCCAACAAAAATCATATTCTAGCAAAGTCTCTGCAGTATATAAATACTTGTCAGTGCACACTACATAGCCAACAAATTCCGTCATCACCCTAAAACATCAAGTCACATAATGTGTCTTCAGGAAATACAGTTTCCTGTCTACAGACTACACAGCAAACAAATACCACAATCTGCCAATATCCAAGTCGCATCACAAGTACATTTTCTTGCACTAGACTACATTGCAAGCACATAGCACGCTCTGTCGACATCGAAGCGAGATCAAAGTCACAAAATGTCACTTCAGGAAGTCAGTTCCGTCGGATGCAGATTCTGCACATCATCAATGCAAACAATTCAGGAGCTTATATGACACAACGTGCTCTCGGCAGGTAAATTCTGCTGGCTGAAGACTATACGGCAAACAAATACCTCCATGCAGCTATGTCACATTCACAGAATGTGTCTCCTCATTGTAAAATCTTTTCGGAGCACAATACTACACAGCAGATAAACAAAATCCCAACAAAACGACACACACCAGAACAGCTACAGCCCAGCGCTATCACAGTCAAGAAATGAGCCTTAGGAAATACATTCTCCTGTGTGCAAACTACATAGCAAAACCGCCCGATGAAATCGAATTCACACTGTCGTCACGACGAAAAAAATTCCTCCCTGCACAATACACAGCAAAGAAATACCACAGTCTTGCGCTAAGCAACTCACAGAATAGCGTTCATACTTCATAGCCGACAAAGACAACATCCGCTGATATCAAAGCCACACACTCTGCCTGCACAAAGGAAATTCTCCTAGGTACAGACTACATCACGTCAAACTACCACTGAACTCACAAATGTCACTTCAGGAGGTATATTCGGTGGAAACAGACTACATAGCCAATAAAAAGAACAATCTGTCAATTTCAAACTCACAGAACGTGTCCTCAGGAGGGAAATTCTGCCGGCTGAAGACCACATAGAAAACGGATAGCACAGTCCAAACACTATCCAAAACACAGACAATGCGTCTGCACACAGTACAACAGAATGTCTGTGCTAACACTCCATAGCCAACAAATACCGTCAGCACCCTGGCAATTTAAGTCCATCAATGGGTCTCAGGATGGAAATCAATCCTGCTCTTTGCAGACTGAATACAGAAACAAATACTATAGCTCGGCGGCATCACATTCCAGCGGTATCGACGTCACTTTATGCGTCCTCAGAAAATCCATTCTGCTGGGTGCAGAGTACATGGCAAAGAAATACTACAGCTTGCCGGTAGCGATTTTCAGCGACATCGAAGCCCATTAATGTCTTCAGGAAATGCATTCTGCTGTGTACATGTCCACTACATAGCAAACAAATATAACAGCCCGTCGGTATCAATCGACAGAATCTCTCTTCAGCATGTAAGACTACAAAGCAAACAGGTACCACAGTAAGGAAATATCCAACTCACACGATCAACTCTGCAGGGTGCAGACTGCATAGCCAACAAAGAGAACAGTCCCATTTTGGCGAAGTTACATAATGTGCCTTCAGGAGAGAAATTCGGCAAGATGCACACTACATAAAAACAAAACCACTGCTCCACAGTT
>NZ_JBHNMF010000512.1:0-2325 GCF_048562965.1 Thiolapillus sp.
CAGCGGTGTTTGAAGAAGGTGGAGCCATCCCAGGCATTTATACCTGTGATGGTGAAGATATTTCCCCGCCACTGGAATGGGCGGGCATTCCCGAAGCTGCCCGCAGTCTGGTTTTGATCGTGGATGATCCGGATGCGCCGGATCCCGCTGCGCCTAAAATGGTGTGGGTGCACTGGCTGCTCTACAACCTGCCGCCCGACAGCAACGGCCTGGCGGAAGCCGTTGCAGCATTGCCTGCAGGCACGCGGGAAGGCGTCAATGACTGGCAGCGTACCGGCTATGGCGGTCCCTGTCCGCCGGTAGGACGGCACCGCTACTTCTTCAAACTCTATGCGCTGGATACATTGCTGCCTGATCTGGAGAAACCCACCAAGGACCGGTTGCTCGAAGCCATGCAGGGTCATGTGATCGAAGAAGCAGTGCTCATGGGCACATACTCCCACTGAAGGAATGATCCGTTCTCATGGCCGTAACCAACAGTGAAATCGCGGCCATCTTCAGCCGTATCGGCGACCTTCTCGAAATTCAGGGTGAAAATCCCTTCAGGGTGCGGGCTTATCGCAATGCAGCGCGCATGGTGCGGGGTCTGTCCCGCAGTCTGGCGGAAATGGTCGAACAGGGAGAGGTGCTCGAAGCGCTGCCAACCATCGGCAAGGATCTTGCCGCCAAGATCCGGGAGATCGTCGCCACGGGTTCACTGCGCAAGCTCACGGAACTCGAAACCACCGTATCTCCTGGACTGGTGGATCTGCTGCAAGTGCCCGGCCTGGGGCCCAAGCGCCTGAAAATCCTGCGTGATTATCTGAATATCCACGATGTCGGGGAACTGGAGAAGGCCGCCCGGCAGGGACTGGTGCACCAGTTGCCTGGTTTCGGTGTGAAAACCGAGCAGAATATCCTGCGTGAGCTGAGTGAGTTGCAACAGCGCATCCGCCGCTATCTGTGGGCAGATGTAGAAGAAATCGCTGAACAGTTGCTGGCTTACCTGCGCAAACAGCCTGGCGTGAAAAAGGTGGAAATGGCCGGCAGTTACCGCCGCCGCCGGGAAACCGTGGGTGACCTGGATATCCTGGTCAGCGCCGCGAAAAGCGCGAAAGTGACGGATGCCTTCACTGCTTTCGAAGCGGTGGAGCGTGTGATTTCCAAGGGCCATACCCGGTCCACAGTCGTGCTGCGCACGGGATTGCAGGTGGACCTGCGGGTCGTGCCCCAGGTCAGCTTTGGCGCCGCCTGGCACTATTTCACCGGCAGCAAGGCGCACAATATCGCCGTGCGGGTGATGGGCGTGCAACGTGGGCTGAAAGTCAATGAATACGGTATTTTCGACAAACAGGGAAAACGCATCGCCGGGCGCACCGAAAAGGAAATCTACGCTCAGATGGGGTTGCAGTGGATGGAACCGGAGCTGCGCGAGAAGCGGGGAGAGCTGGAAGCTGCCGCCACGGGCCGTCTGCCGAAGCTGATCGTTGCAGCCGACCTGAGGGGCGACCTCCATTGTCACACCACCCGCAGCGATGGTCAGGATTCTCTGGAAGCAATGGCGAAAGCGGCCAGGGCGCTGGGCCACGACTATCTGGCTATCACAGAGCACAGCCAGCACCTGGGGATCGCGCGGGGGCTGGATCCCGATGAATTGCTGGCTCATTGCGATGCCATCGATGAACTCAATGACAGGCTCGCTGGTATCCGGCTGCTGAAAGGGCTGGAAGCGGATATTCTCGAAGACGGCTCCCTGGACATGCCGGATCACGTACTGCAACGGCTGGACATCTGCCTGGGTGCGATTCATTCCGCCTTTGGCCTGTCCGAGAAGAAGCAGACCGAGCGGGTCATCCGTGCCATGGACAATCCGCATTTCAACATCCTGGCCCATCCCACGGCGCGTCTGATCGGCAAGCGCCCCGCATGCCGCCTGGACATGGAAAAAATCATGGATGCGGCGCTGGAGCGGGGCTGCTTCCTGGAGCTGAATTCACAGCCCCGGCGGCTGGACCTCGATGACATCTACTGTCGCATGGCAAAAGAGCGCGGCCTGAAAGTGGCGATCTCCACGGATGCCCACAGCACCGGCCAGCTTGCCTACCAGCGTTATGGCCTGGCTCAGGCGAGGCGAGGATGGCTGGAGAAGGCGGATGTGCTCAATACCAGAGGGCTGAAAGCACTGCTCAAGGTTTTGAGGCGCTAGGCTCGCGTTGCTTGCCTGTGGCTAGTCGAGTAGATCGGCCATTGCTGGCTTTCACCCTCACAGAACCGGACGTGCGGATTTCCCGCATCCGGCTCTTCCGAGCAGGTCACCCGGATTGAGCGGGAGCCAATTGTCTGGGC
>NZ_JBHNMF010000513.1:0-2322 GCF_048562965.1 Thiolapillus sp.
AATAATGTATTCGCGGCAACTCACCCACCCTGGGCACATCCTTGGCAAACTTCTGCATACCCAGCAGGGGGCGTTCCTTCTGTCGCTCAAAGGCATTGGAAACCAGGTACAGCAGAGACTTGTGGTACAGAGCCGTGACCGTGTCATCTTTTTCGAGCTCATCCAGCAGGTTGTAGATGGCCATATCCCTGATCTGCAACCGGCCTTTTTCATCCAGTACAGGCACATAGCTGTCCCGATACCAGTCCAGCGTACAGGCAGGCGCCATCAGGGAGCAGGTTTCAATCTGCAACTGGCGGCGGCTCAGGGTACGCAGGAGCTGGCCGATGGCCACCGCACCGGTGCTGTGCCCGACCAGGTGCAGCTTCGCAGTCCGAAAATGGAAGGTGTGGGCAATGCCAGGCGGAACCCCCAGGCATCCATGACATTTTCGATCCAGTCTTCATAGGTCCACAGTGCCAGTCCGCCGTCACCCCAGCCATCGGTCCAGGAATTCTGTATCCAGAAACCCTCTTCATCGTAGCCCACCACGGCGAAGGCATGCCCACCGGTTATCTTCTTGCTCTTGATGATGCGGCCATCGGCAGGATCATCCCAGCCGGCATGCACCTTGGCTGAGACGACAATCACACCCGCCTCGTTGAGCGCCGCATGATAGTGACTGATCTGGGGGCGCAGGCGATAGTACGCGCCCAGTGTATGGCTGCGCGCTTCCTTTGCCCGGCGCACGGTAAGATCTCCCTTGCGGGTCACCCGGTAGCGCCACAGCTCATCCCTGCAAACTCCCATGTTGCTCCAGCCCTTGATGGCACCACGCAGGCTGCTACCGTCATAGTCCTCTCCCGGCCATTCATCATTACGCTTGGCCATCTCGTAAAGCATGCGGGCGCTGACCCGTACATCCTCTCCGGCGCGGGAATACAGCAGGTTGATGGCTGCGGCCAGGGCAAATCCCGTGCAGGCGCCTTCACCGTACTGGTTGAGAATCTTCTGATCACGCGGCGGCGGCAGTTGCCGGGCAAGCCGGATCAGTGAGGGTTCATACATCCAGTCCCGTAAGTCAGGTACATCGGCACTGGCATTTTTCTTCCATTTGTTGCTTGGCATGGGCCTACTCCTTTGCTGCTTGCAGTTGCATGTTGTACAGTCTGTTGTCCGTCTACTAAAAATAGATCATATTCAGGCTTTCCACATGAAAATTCTTCTCGCCAATCCCCGGGGGTTCTGTGCTGGCGTGGATCGTGCCATCGAAATCGTGGATCACGCACTGGATGCCTTCGGTGCGCCCATCTATGTCCGGCATGAAGTGGTGCACAACCGTTTCGTGGTGGAAAATCTCAAAAAACGTGGCGCCATTTTTGTGGACGAGCTTCATGAGGTACCGGATGGCAATACGGTCATCTTCAGCGCTCACGGGGTATCCCAGGCGGTCAAAAATGAAGCGGGAAACCGTGATCTGAGAGTATTCGATGCCACCTGCCCGCTGGTAACCAAGGTGCACCTGCAGGTAGCACGGCATTGTCGCAATGGCTTCGAAGTCATCCTTCTGGGCCACAAGGGGCACCCTGAGGTGGAAGGAACCATGGGACAGTACCATTGCCCGGAGGCCGCCGGGATCTATCTGGTGGAAACTGCTGGAGACGTGGCACAGCTGGAAGTCCGGAATCCGGACAAGCTGGCTTTCGTCACACAGACAACTTTGTCCATGGACGACACCGCCCAGATCATCGACGCGTTGCGTAAATACTTCCCCAATATTCAGGGGCCAAAGAAGGATGACATCTGCTACGCCACCCAAAGCCGTCAAGATGCGGTAAAGCGCCTTGCTGCGGCCTGCGATGTGGTATTGGTGGTTGGTTCGCCCAACAGTTCCAATTCCAACCGGCTCAAGGAAATTGCCGAGAAACTTGGCAAACCTGCCTATCTGGTGGACGGCCCCGGGGATCTGCGCCGGGAGTGGCTGGAAGGAAACAGTGTTATCGGTCTGACTGCCGGCGCATCCGCACCGGAAGTGCTGGTGGAGCAAGTGCTGGATCAGCTCAAAGCATGGGGTGCAACGGAAGCCATGGAAGATGGCGGTATGCCGGAAGAGGTGACTTTCCCGTTACCCAAAACGTTACAGCAACCGTGACTCGGACTCATCATCAGAGATTGCCGACAAGTTCTGTAGGAATACTCTGAATCCCCTCCCCCTGTGTTGCCAGTTGATTGTCCATGCGGATACGATGGTCCCAACCAACGGATCTGGTTTTGGAGGACGACATGGATTTTACCCCTGTACAAACAAAAGGCTTCACCCTGATAGAACTCTTAATTACCTTG
>NZ_JBHNMF010000514.1:0-2319 GCF_048562965.1 Thiolapillus sp.
GGCCTATTGCCGCATCTCCAGTTACCTGCAGACCATGGCAAATCAGGGATACAATCCGCTGGTCGCCATTCAAATGGCCTTTTCGGGACAGCTCTATGCTGATAGGGGTGAGTAGTTACGTGATCAGATTGTAACTGATGGCGGCAAGCAATGCAGCGATGACCACCGCTTCTCCGGTGCGGGCAAAGACCTGGTTGATTTCCACAAAAGTGCCAACGGTGTCTGCAACCGCAAGCCCGACTGAGAAAGGGGCAATGAGGGTGAACAGGCTGACGATACCGATGGCGACGGCCGGCCGCATGGCCCTTGAAGCAATGGCCGCAGCCACCATGTCTGCCGCATCATGAAAGCCGTTTGTGAAGTCGTAGAGAGCAACTGCTGCCACGACCAGGATCAGCGCGATGCTGACATGCTCCATCAGGATTTGTGCTTGAGGATTCTTCGTTGACTGAACAGCAGTTCAGCAACAATAACCGACACATAGATGATACCTATCCACAACAGGTTTTCTCTGTTCGTATTCCACAGGTAAACAGCCAGTGCGCTCCACGATGCCAAAGACAGGATCAAACCGAGAAGTGGTCCTGCAATGCCGCAGGCTATTCTTTCGCGCAGACGCAAGGCAGAAAGGTTGATGGCAGCAAATATAAGCAGGAATGTTGAGCTTGCAAAAGAGGAAATAATGGTCAGGTTGCCCAGGTTGACAAAAGCCAGGGTGGCCAGGGTAATGATGACCAGGCTAACCCAGGGGATGTTGTTCTGCTGCCTCCTGAAACCGAAAGCAGTAGGCAGCGCCTGTTCCCGTGCCATGATCATGCCCAGGCGGGCGGTGCCGAACATGGTGGCATTGATGGCCGAGGCCGTGGAAAAAAGTGCGGCCAGGCCAATCAGCAGAAATCCTGCCTGTCCCAGAAAAGGTTTTGCGGCCACGGCCAGGGCGTATTCCTTGTATTTCTGAATTTCATCGGGCAGCAGGTTGCCTACCGCTACCAGCGAAACCAGCACATAGATGGCGATGGTGACGGCAATGGACCAGACGATAGCCGGCTTCAGGTTGTGCTGCGGATTTTCCATCTCGTTGATGGCGTTGGGAATCAGCTCAAAGCCTTCATAGGCAACGAAAATGAGCGCCGCTCCCATGAGTACACCGGTATAGCCCTGGTTGAATACCGGCAGCACGTAGTTGCTCTTGATGTAGAAAAGGCCGATTGCCGCAAACAGAAACAGGATGATCACCTTCACCGTGACGATAAGCAGTTCACTGCTGCCACTGGCCTTGATGCCATAGAGATTGACGCCGAGAAAGGTCAGCAGTATCAGCGTTTCCAGCAGATGATGCATGGCGGGGGAGGAGTTGCTGTCGCCCAGCATGGCACTTCCATACACGCCAAAGGTATAGGCATACAGCGCCATTGTGCCGACATAGCCAATGAGCAGCAGCCAACCGCCCATGGCTGCGATATTGCGGTTTCTGAATGCGTGCTCCAGAAAGGTGAAGCTGCCGCCGCTTGACTGGAAGGCCAGTCCCAGGCGCGCATAGGAAAGTCCGGTGAGCATGGCGATCACGCCACCAATGGCGAATGCGATGGGCGCGGCATGTCCCGCTTGTGCGATGGCCAGCCCGAGCACGGAGAAGATGCCACCGCCAACCATACCGCCTATGCCCATGGCGATGACTTCCTTGAGGGTGAGTTTTTCTTCGTTTTTCGCAGCGCTGGTCTGGCTCATGGGAAGTCTCGTAACCCTTTCAATCAATATGCACTATGATACGGCATGCTGCACAAAAGGATAAGATGAAAAAAGGTCAGGTTATGAAAGCAGACAACAGAAAGATCGGGTTGTTGCAGGCCACTTCCATTGCGGTTGGCACCATGATTGGCGCCAGCATTTTTTCCATCTTTGGTCTGGGTGCAACCATAGCAGGGCACAATCTGCCTCTCGTTTTTGTAGCCTCGGGTATTGTCGCCCTGCTGGTGGCATATTCTTATGCCATCATGGGTGCGAAGATCATTTCCAACGCGGGACCCATGGAGTTCATCCTCCAGGCCTTTGGTGACAGCCTGATGACGGGCGCATTGAGCTTCCTTTTCTGGCTGAGCTATGTCGTTTCTATTTCGCTTTTCGCGAAAGGTTTTGCAGGTTACCTGTTACCTTTCTAGAGTTTAGAGTTTCAGAGGAGAAAAACCACTAAAAATCTCAAAAACAAGCGTGTCTTCGGCCTCGTGATAGATTTTGGGACATCCCAGTCCCCAAAATCGACTCGGCCTTTGACAACCTATTGGTGCCCCAGCCGTCCTGGTCACCAAGCACTACGCAACA
>NZ_JBHNMF010000515.1:0-2315 GCF_048562965.1 Thiolapillus sp.
GTGTTGGGTCAATAGCATAGACTCGGCGTACTATGATGTCAAGCCTCTACAGACATGAAAAAGCGATTGTAGATCCATGGAGGCAGGCTTGTACTCATCTTAGGGGTGAGTAGTTACCTTTCAGGTCCAGATCCAGTACCCAGTTCACCTTCCCTTTTTGAAGCACGGTTTGCAGCGCCTGCAAGGCTTGGTGTTGACTCTTTCCAGGGCGGAATCCGTAGCTGAAGGCGGCGAAGTCGCTTTCGTAGATGCTGTTCAGGATTTCGGCTGTGGCCGACTGGACGATTTTGTCTTCGATGTTCTGAAGTTGTATCGGGCGTAGGCTTCCATCGCTGCCAGCCATGGAGAGCGAAGCGAAGGCTGGTAGACCCCAGTAGCCGCGAGGCCGCACTGTTTTCCCGGCGTGCCTTGCGCCAGAGGGAAAACAAAGTAGGCCTCCGAACGCGGCGTCCAGTCATTGGGAGCCAAGTACGGAGCAGCAACGAGCTTGCGAAGTTGTTGCGTAGTGCTTGGTGACCAGGACGGCTGGGGCACAAATAGGTTGTCAAAGGCCGAGTCGATTTTGGGGACTGGGATGTCCCAAAATCTATCACGAGGCCGAAGACACGCTTGTCGATGTGTTGGGTCAATAGCATAGACTCGGCGTACTATGATGTCAAGCCTCTACAGACATGAAAAAGTGATTGTAGATCCATGGAGGCAGGCTTGTACTCATCTTAGGGGTGAGTAGTTACTCCTGGGCGCCGATCATGGGTGTGGGCTACTACAAGAACGTCACCCAGTGGAGCAAGGGTGAATACCCGGATGCAAGCCAGGTTCAGGATGATCTCGCCATTATCGATGGCAAGCTGGGATATCGGGGGGATGATCATGGCGATACGCCGGCAACGGCCACGCCGCTGGTCATACAGGACAATGGTGATGTGCTGGTATCCGAGCCTGAATCGGATCCTTTCGATGATCATCCGGAGAACAAGGGAGTTATCGAATTACGTACGGATGTGGACGTGTTTTCCATGGATGTGGCTGATGGCCCCCTGTCACTGACTGTCACGCCGGCCTGGAAAGCGTTTTACCGCGACAGTCACCGGGGAGCGAACATGGACGTGTCCCTGCGCCTGCTGGATGCAGATGGATCGGCAGTCGATGCTGATGATCCTGCAGACAATACCAACGCAACTATTGCCAGGACCGTCTCCGCCGGACGCTATTATCTCGAGGTGGACGGGGTAGGGAACAGTGTCGGTGAGGGATACAGCGATTACGGCAGCCTGGGGCAGTATTTCGTATCGGGTACGGTAACGCCTGTCAGCAGTGTGCGCTATACCATTGGGGGTACCGTAACCGGGCTGAGTGCGGGCAGCAGTCTGACGTTACAGAACAATGGCGGTGACAACCTGAGTGTGTCCGCCAATGGCAGTTTTGCTTTCGCCACGAAACTCGGTGATGGTGCAACTTACCGGGTTACCGTGCTCGCACAACCGGGACCTTCCGAAAGCTGCGTCATCACCAATGATCAGGGTACGGTTTCCGGTGCGGATGTGAGCAATGTACAGGTGGGCTGCAGTACGGCAGACACCACACCGGATCCTTTCAGCTTTGCTACGGTCAACGGCGTTCAGTACGACCCTAGGGTAACCACTGAGTCCGAGGTTGTGACCATCACAGGCATCGATGCACCGGCAGTGGTGAGTATCCAGGGTGGGGAGTACCGGATCAACAGCGGCAGCTGGCAGTCGGCTGCCGGCCAGATCAGCAACCGCTGCCAGCCATGGAGAGCGAAGCGAAGGCTGGTAGACCCCAGTAGCCGCGAGGCCGCACTGTTTTCCCGGCGTGCCTTGCGCCAGAGGGAAAACAAAGTAGGCCTCTGAACGCGGCGTCCAGTCATTGGGAGACAAGTACGGAGCAGCAACGAGCTTGCGAAGTTGTTGCGTAGTGCTTGGTGACCAGGACGGCTGGGGCACCAATAGGTTGTCAAAGGCCGAGTCGATTTTGGGGACTGGGATGTCCCAAAATCTATCACGAGGCCGAAGACACACTTGAGGACACCCAAGGTGATACCGATGGTGAGCATCATTTTGAGGCTGACGATCAAGGGATGTTGATCCCCATGCCCTTGGGAGGGTGTCGCAAAAGCCCCTTCCTGAACGTTACGGTTGAGGGTAACCTAGACCCTTATGTGGAACCACTACTCTTTAGTCGAGTAGATCGGCCATTGCTGGCTTTCACCCTCACAGAACCGGACGTGCGGATTTCCCGCATCCGGCTCTTCCGAGCAGGTCACCCGGATTGAGCGGGAGCCAATTGTCTGGGCG
>NZ_JBHNMF010000516.1:0-2315 GCF_048562965.1 Thiolapillus sp.
AATACTCTCAATAGGTTGAGAAAGTGGGAGAAATTGGATTTCATTCCTCGTGACGAGGACATCTTCCAGGAACGCCTTTATGCCATCCAGTGGATTACCAAAGCCTCGATATACGAGCCACATCAGGTCACCTGTTTCTGTGGAGTAACAGCTGACGATCTAGCGCGTGAACGGAAAGTCGAACGTATCGTTGCTGAAAATCTCGCCCGATGGCAGAACGAGGGCCTCGCTCCTGACATGGAGATTGAGCCTGGCGATAAAACTGATGAGCCAATACGAACTCGTGGTTGGACACACTGGCACCATCTCTTCAACGCCCGTCAGCTGCTACTGCAGTCGCTGGCTATTAAGACCTGGCGCAATTCTCAGGGTGCACCACTTGGTTGGTTGAATATCGCCAAAATGGCGGATTTCAACTCCCGACTTTGCCGGTGGGCAACCTCACAAGGTGGTGGTCTGGGCGGACCTAAGGGAGTGTTCTCCAATCAGGCGCTTAACACCTTCTACAACTATGCGACAAGGTCCTGGGCAGGATATGGGCCGTCCTCATTTAAGATGGCGGAAGTAACTCTGCCCGAAGTCGAAAAACAGGTTATCTCATCGACCGCCAACAGACCGACCCAATCTTGTGACCTTTGGATCACCGATCCTCCCTACGCGGATGCGGTGAACTACCACGAAATTACCGAGTTCTTCATTGCCTGGCTGCGCAAGAATGTGCCCGAGGAGTTTAAGGATTGGACCTGGGATTCTCGTCGAGCATTAGCAATCAAGGGTATTGGAGACGATTTCCGTCGGAGCATGATAGATGCCTACCGTGCCATGGCTGAAAACATGCCTGACGATGGCATGCAATGCGTCATGTTCACGCATCAGGATACAGGCGTCTGGTCAGACATGATCGGCATTTTTTGGGCAGCTGGTCTCCAGGTCGTCGCGGCCTGGTATATCGCCACCGAAACCACATCGGAACTCAAGAAAGGCGGCTACGTTCAGGGCACCGTAA
The DNA here is from genome assembly GCF_048562965.1 of Thiolapillus sp. Lineage (NCBI taxonomy): Bacteria > Pseudomonadati > Pseudomonadota > Gammaproteobacteria > Chromatiales > Sedimenticolaceae > Thiolapillus > Thiolapillus sp. The sequence continues at coordinate 1,007 of NZ_JBHNMF010000516.1, forward strand.
TCCTGATGCTGCGTAAGCGCGCTGCGGGTGACCGGGCCGGTTTCAAACAGCGCATTCTGCCCGCCGTTCGCACTGAGGTAAAACATCAGATCGAGACCATGATGCACCTCAACGATGAGGCGAAAGACAGGATGGGTGAGCCTGTCTTCAACGATTCCGACCTGCAGATGGCGGGTTATGCCGCTGCCCTCAAGGTGTTGACCGCCTATACCCAGATCGGTGGCGAAGATGTCACCGCCTTCGCCATGCGGCCTCGCCAGCGCGGTGAGGTAACTGTGGTGGATGAGATCGTCCAACAGGCTGCCGAGGCGGCTAACGGCCTGCTGGTACCGGAAGGCATCGCCCCGGACACCTGGCACAAGTTGAACGGTATCCAACGCTTCTACCTGCGCATGATGGACATGGAGAGCACCGGCACCTCCAAGCTGGATAACTACCAGAATTTTGCCAAGGCCTTCCGTGTGGTGGACTACACCAAGGTGATGGCCAGCATGACCGCCAACAAAGCGCAGTTAAAGCATGTCACCGATTTTGTCTCGCGTGATCTCGCTGAAAGCACAGAGCTGGGTGCAAGCTGGCTGGGGCGCCTGATCATCGGTCTGCAACAGCTACTGGCTGAAACCGAACCCCAGGTGGTGATTGGGCAACTCCAGGCCGAGCTACCGGACTTTATGGAGGTACGTCCCCTGCTGATCGATATGCTCAGCTTTATGGAGAAGATGGCGCCCGAAGATGAAGTACGGCAGGCCGCCGAGGTGTTAGGCGCACGGCTGCGTAACCTGCGTGCACTCGGCCAATAACGGAGGCGCTGCGAATGGACTCAGGACAGATCCGGCGTTTCTCTTCTCGCACTCACCGACTCGACAGCAGCTTTCTGCTGCAACACCTGAAAGGTGCGCGCAGTTACAAGCGAATCGCCGGGTATTTCACTAGTTCATTATTCGAGGTGGCAAACGAACTGCTCGAGTCGATCCCTGAAGTCAAGATTGTTTGCAACGTCGACATCCACCCTGATGACCTTAAAGTTGCTCAGCTGCGTGAGTCCAAGATGATCGGCCGCTGGAACGAAAAGGCCATCGAGACCGAAGCGTTGCTGAATCGAGATCGCTATCGTCGCCTGGACAATTTTCTGCAGAAGCATGGACAGGCCGTCCGAGTCGCTCCGGACAGTGTGTGTGGCTTTCTCCACGGGTAACTACTCACCCCTAAGATGAGTACAAGCCTGCCTCGATGGATCTACAATCGCTTTTTCATGTCTGTAGAGGCTTGACATCATAGTACGCCGAGTCTATGCTATTGACCCAACACA
>NZ_JBHNMF010000517.1:0-2312 GCF_048562965.1 Thiolapillus sp.
CGCGTTCGGAGGCCTACTTTGTTTTCCCTCTGGCGCAAGGCACGCCGGGAAAACAGTGCGGCCTCGCGGCTACTGGGGTCTACCAGCCTTCGCTTCGCTCTCCATGGCTGGCAGCGTGCGCTGAAGCTGCTGGAGAAAGGGCTGAACATCATCACCCTGCCGAAAACCATCGACAACGATGTCGGACTGACTGACGTCACCTTCGGTTTCGATACTGCCTTGGGTATCGCCACCGATGCCATCGACCGCCTGCACAGCACCGCCCACAGCCATCATCGCATCATCGTGGTGGAAATCATGGGCCACCGTGCCGGCTGGCTGGCACTGGGCGCCGGCATTGCCGGTGGTGCCGATGTGATCCCGCTGCCCGAAATACCCTATGACCTGGAAGTGGTGGCGGACGCCATCCGCAAACGTTCACGCAGCGGCAAGAATTTCAGCATCGTGGCGGTAGCCGAAGGCGCCCTGCCGACAGACAAGGCCAGCATGGTGCGCGAAGCGGAACAGCGCAAGCTCAATGCGGCCAACAAGAAGGAAAAGAAAGATGCCAAGGAAGACCTCGCCCAGCTCAATCAGGAATATGCCAACCACACAGTGCTGCTGTCCAGACAGCTGGAGCAGATGACCGGCCTGGAGTCGCGCGTCACTATTCTCGGCCACCTGCAGCGAGGCGGCACGCCTTCGGCCGCCGACCGCTTGCTGGCCACCCGTCTGAGCACGGCATGCGCCGATCTCATCAGTCAGGATCATTTTGGTGTCATGGTTGCCGCCCGGGGAGACGACGCCGTGGCCGTTCCGCTGGAAGATGTGGCGGGCAACAAGAAACTGGTTCCCCAGGATCATCCCTGGGTGGTCAGCGCCCAACGGGTTGGGACCTGCCTGGGCATGTCGGAATAAGACCTTGATGAGAAAGCGGATTCCTGGACAGCCCGGCAACTATAATGGAGCCAGTTCAAACATCAACCCCCAGGGATCAGCATGAAAATCACCATCATCAGCGGCAGTCACCGCCAGAATTCCCAGAGCCGGAAGGTTGCCGATCATATCCAGGCCACCCTGCTGGAAGAAAAGCTCTGTGACGAAGCGGAAATCTACAGCCTCGAAGGCAATCCCTTGCCCCTGTGGGATCAGGGCATCTGGGAAGGCGAAGAGAAATGGGAAACCCTGCTCGCGCCTTTGCGTGAAACCCTGCAGCAAAGTGATGCTTTCGTGGTCATTGCCCCGGAATGGCATGGGCAGGTACCGGCGGGCCTGAAAAACTTTTTCCTGATTGCCGGGAAGAACGAAGTCGGACACAAGCCGGCGCTCATCGTCACTGTTTCCTCCGCCGATGGCGGCGCCTATCCGGTGGCTGAGCTGCGCATGAGCAGCTACAAGAACAACCGTATCTGCTATATCCCGGAGCAGGTCATCATTCGCAATGTGGAATCGGTGCTGAACACAAACCCCGAAGACAACAGCCCCGATGCCGACAGCTATTTCCGGGAGCGCATCCTGTGGTCACTGCAGGTACTCAGGGCCTATGCTGAAGCGCTGAAACCCGTCCGTGAGAGCGGCATCACCAGCAACGACAGCTTCGGCTTCGGTATGTAGAAAACAGTCCCGCACTGCTCTGCGGCGCGGGACTGCAGATCAGCGTGGCATGGATGGCATCTGGAAGGTGGATTTGGGCAGGTTGAAACGCCTGGCATCGACCTTGCCGGGCTTGATGGAAACCACTTCGAAACTGTCGCCCATCTTGAGCATTCCCAGGCCTTCTTTCCTGAGGTAGCCACTGATGCTGTTCTTCATCTTGTGGCCCATGGCTGCTGCCATGCCTTCCGCCATGCCCAGCCAGGCATTGGAATACTCGACCACCACAGGATCCTCGCTCAGTACCACCTTGTCGCTCCTGGTCTGCCCGGTCTCTTTCCAAGTCAGCTCATAGACCTCGCCGGAAAAACCTGCCACCCTGGCCTTCTGCCCGGTGGGCCTGGCGCTGATGAATTCCTGCTGCAGGGCGGCTCCACCGGTCGCGGGATGCCCTGCTCTCATCCGGGCCACGTCCATCACCATCGTCTGCCCTTGTACATTGGCCACCATCCATACCTTGCCATCACGAAACAACATATAACCACTGCCCTGCTGAGATTCCATGGGCATGTTCATCCGGGTATGCCCGGCATCGTATTCGATGGACATCTGTACCTTGGATGTAACTACTCACCCCTAAGATGAGTACAAGCCTGCCTCCATGGATCTACAATCGCTTTTTCATGTCTGTAGAGGCTTGACATCATAGTACGCCGAGTCTATGCTATTGACCCAACACA
>NZ_JBHNMF010000518.1:0-2295 GCF_048562965.1 Thiolapillus sp.
ATGGATAACCATGGCGTTATGCTTCCTCCAGGTTTTGCGTGAGCCAGTCGTTCAATATCTGGCGGGTTCGGAACAAAGGATAGCTCCTTTTTGGAATACAATCACATGGTACCCGACACGGCATCGTTCCTTGCCAGACGTTTGACCGCCGATATCAGTATGTCGCGAAAACCGATCATGTGTTTTTGCAATGACTGACTGGTTTCTGCCGTCCTGACCGTCACCTCGTCCAGCTTCCTCGCATTCTGCGCCAGCTTTGCAATCTGCCCCTTTTGCAAATCGACTTTTTGGGTAAGCCCGGCTTCAGCCCGGTTGAGGTTCTCGATCAGGCCATCCATCATCTTGCGCTGCTGTTTTCTGCTCTCCTCCAGCAGCTGCCGGTAGTGCGCATCCAGTTGCGCCAGCCGTTTTTCCAGCTCGGCATCCCACCTGGACGGGTATTCTTCCGTTGCAGCCAGCCGCTCCTGCAAGCTGCCATAGCCTTCGTGCAAACTCCGGGCAAGGTCGGCTCCCGTTCGCGCGGTCTGATCGATTGCATCTGCTTTCTGCAGCAGCCCCTGAATCTGCCCCTGATGCTGAGTCAGCTCTTCCTGCAACAGACGGTCGTATTCTGTCTCCAGATGCTGCAGCTTGTCTTCGACAGCCACAATCTGACTGGCCAGCCGCTGCTCCACTGCAGAAAGGCGCTCTTTCAAATCGGCAGCCTGGGTCTTCTGCTGGTCTGTCTGCCGCTGCAGCTCCCTGTTGCCCTGATTCAGATCTCCCAGCCGCTCTTCCAGTGCCCGGTACTGCTCCAGCTGTTCCCCGGCACGGCGCAACACCTCGTCGAGCGCACCGGACAGTTTCCCGATGTGCGAAGCAAAACCCTCCTGGCCGTCTTTGAGTCCGATGATATGAGTGATCAAACTGCTGATCTGGGCATCCAGCTCCGCCTTGTCTGCATGCAGGTATTCGAGTTGTTCCCGCAGCAGGTCGCCCTGCAATGCCAACTGCTCCACGTCCTCAAGACGTTCAGACAGGGCGCTCGCAAGCTTCTCCTGCTGATCGAGGTGCTGGCTGAGGGCGGTGACTTTTTTCCTGTCCGCCCCCTGGCGTGATTTGAGACGGTCGAGGCGACCGCGGATTTTCCTGCTGCGACGGTCTTCCTGCACCATGCGTTCGGCAAGCCGCCTGTTTTCCTGCTGCAGTTCGGAAAGCGCAGCATGCAGACCTTTTGCCTTCTTCCCGACAGACTGATAACCGGCGGACAGCAATTTTTGCTTCTTGCGCAGCTTTTTGCACTGCTTCTGCAGGGCTTCCTGCTTCTTCTTCAACGCCAGGTTCTGGCCCGCCAGCCGGTCGAGCCTGCTTTTCTCCTTCTGTCTGGATTTTTTACTCATGGCAACAGGGCTCCTGACGGGAAGAACCGGCATAAAAGCTCCGGCAGGTTTCGCTGATGCATGGTCGGTGTATCACGGTACTAATTCAGCTTCAGAGGCTGGCTCAGGACCTGATGAGCCTTTTCCCTGGTCAAGGGTCGCGAAAACCAGTAGCCTTGCGCTTCAGGGCAATCCATCTTGCGCAGCAGCTGGACCTGCTCGACATTTTCCACGCCTTCTGCAACGATGTTCATTTTGAGGTCCTGCCCCAGCGAAACGATGGCCTGAACGATGGCACTGGCATCTCCCATGCTGGTCACATCACGAATAAACGAGCGGTCGATCTTCAGCGTGTCATAGGAATAGCGCTTGAGGTAGGAAAGCGAAGAGTAGCCGGTACCAAAATCATCAACATGCAGCTGCACGCCTGCAGACTTGAGCTTGTCCAGCTCCGCGAGTACCGCATCCTGATGATCCATGAATGAGCGCTCGGTGATCTCCAGGTGCATGTACCCTGGCTGCAGGTCACATTCCTCCAGCAGCGACAGCAGGTCATCAGCCATGTTTTCATTGCGAAACAAAGCACCGGTAACATTGACGCTGATGCCCAGGTCGGCATTGCCTAGGATGAGCTTCTGCCAGCGCCGTGTCTGCGTCGCCGCCGTCTTGAGAATCCACCAGCTCAATTCGGAGATCATGCCTGTTTCTTCAGCCACGCCGATAAATTCATTGGGACTCACCAGCCCGCGCTGGGGATGCTGCCAGCGCAGCAGGGCCTCGAAGGAAAGCACCTGCCCTGTCTGCAGGGAAACGATGGGCTGCAAGCGTGTCTTCGGCCTCGTGATAGATTTTGGGACATCCCAGTCCCCAAAATCGACTCGGCCTTTGACAACCTATTTGTGCCCCAGCCGTCCTGGTCACCAAGCACTACGCAACA
>NZ_JBHNMF010000519.1:0-2279 GCF_048562965.1 Thiolapillus sp.
CTGGTTGTAGAATACGGATGGTGCCGAAGGGCATGGTTTATCCAACCAGACCAGTGAAAACCTGGAGAACAAGAATGAATCTGCATGAATATCAAGCCAAGGCGCTGTTTACCGAATATGGCATCCCGGTGCCGCAGGGGCGGGTGGCGATAAGCGCCGATGAAGCCGTTGCTGCCGCGAAGGCCCTGGGTGGTGATGCATGGGTGGTCAAGGCCCAGGCGCATACCGGCGCCAGGGGAAAGGCGGGTGGCGTGAAGCTGGTCAGGAGTCCGGATGAGGTGGCCGAAGCAGCAGGCAGTATTATCGGCATGCAGCTGGTAACCCGTCAGACCGGACCCCAGGGCTTGCCGGTGGAAAAGGTGCTGGTGGAGAAAGGCAGCGACATTCGCCGGGAACTGTATCTTGGCGTGCTGCTGGACCGTGCCCGCTCGCGCATCACCTTCATGGCTTCGTCTGCCGGCGGCATGAACATCGAGGAAGTGGCTGCCGAAACACCGGAGAAGATACTGACCACGGTGGTGGATCCTGCCGCCGGCCTGCAGCCTTACCAGGGGCGTTACCTGGCTTTTGGTCTGGGCCTGTCAGGTGACCAGATAAAGGTTTTCGGCAGGATCCTGTCGGCACTGTACCGTCTCTACCTGGAAAAGGATGTCAGCCTGATGGAGATCAATCCCCTGATCGTCACTGCCGATGGCGGACTGATGGCCCTGGATGCCAAGATCAACATTGATGACAGCGCCTTGTACCGCCACGCGGATATCAAGGCCATGCGGGATGTCTCCCAGGAAGATGAAAGAGAAGCGGCAGCGGCAGAACATGACCTCAACTATATATCGCTGGATGGCAATATCGGTTGCATGGTAAACGGTGCGGGACTGGCCATGGCCACCATGGATCTGGTGCAGCTGCAGGGCGGAGAGCCGGCCAATTTCCTGGACGTTGGTGGTGGTACCACGGCGGAAAGGGTGACCGAGGCTTTCAAGCTCATTCTTTCGGACAGCAAGGTCAGGGCGGTGCTGGTGAATATCTTTGGCGGTATCGTGCGCTGTGACCTGATCGCCGAAGGCATCATCACGGCGGTGAAAAGCCTCGGCATGCCGGTGCCTGTGGTGGTGCGCCTGCAGGGCACGAACGCCTCCCAGGGGCTGGCGATGCTGCAACAGAGCGGCCTGGATTTCATCACTGCCGAAGACTTCACCGAGGCCGCGCAGAAGGCCGTGGCCGTTGCCAGAGCCTGACGGGAAACGAATATGAGCATACTGATCGACAGCAATACCCGGGTGATCTGCCAGGGCTTTACCGGCAAGCAGGGCACTTTTCATTCCGAGCAGGCCATTGCCTACGGTACCAAACTGGTCGGTGGTGTTACGCCGGGCAAGGGGGGGCAGAGGCATCTGGACCGGCCGGTGTTCGACACGGTGCATGAGGCTGTCGCCCAGACCGGGGCGGATGCGACCATGATCTACGTGCCGCCACCGTTCGCCGCAGATGCCATCCTGGAAGCTGCCGATGCGGGCATTCGGCTCATCGCCTGCATCACAGAGGGCGTCCCGGTACTGGACATGCTCAGGGTCAAGGCGGCGCTGGCGTCGACAGAGGCACGGCTCATCGGGCCGAACTGTCCCGGCATCATCACGCCGGGGGCCTGCAAGATCGGTATCATGCCCGGCAGCATCCATCAGCCAGGCCGCATCGGTATCATCTCTCGCTCCGGAACCCTCACCTATGAAGCCGTGCATCAGACCACCGAGGCGGGACTGGGGCAGAGCACCTGCGTCGGTCTCGGCGGAGATCCGGTCAACGGCACCAGTTTCATCGACTGCCTGGCTCTGTTCGAGGAGGACGATCAAACCGACGCTGTCATCATGGTGGGGGAAATCGGGGGTTCAGCCGAAGAGGAAGCTGCCGACTATATCAAGAACGAGGTAAGCAAGCCCGTGGTGGCCTATATCGCCGGCGTGACGGCACCGCCCGGCAAGCGCATGGGACATGCCGGTGCCATCATCAGTGGCGGCAAAGGCACGGCGGAAGCGAAATTCCAGGCACTGGAATCTGCCGGTGTGGAGGTTGTACGTTCACCGGCCGACATGGGCAGGCGCATGGCAGAAATATTGAATGACTGAGTAAGTGTTTCCCCGGATTTCTGTAGAGGGGGCCGTTGCATCCGCTGCCAGCCATGGAGAGCGAAGCGAAGGCTGGTAGACCCCAGTAGCCGCGAGGCCGCACTGTTTTCCCGGCGTGCCTTGCGCCAGAGGGAAAACAAAGTAGGCCTCCGAACG
>NZ_JBHNMF010000520.1:0-2275 GCF_048562965.1 Thiolapillus sp.
CTATTTGTTCAATTTCCAGGCGATTAATCCCTTGCTTTTCTATATACACAAGACTTGCATCTCGCTCCATCACCGCTGCATAACGAGCGATATTCAGTTTGAATACTGACTGCCTATCAGACAAAACCGATACAGACACGAGAGAATCCGGAGAGTCATCCATGCTCAGCATGTGTTGGATATCCGCCAAATAATCCACGAGTGGAATATCCAGAACCAATGTACCGGGAAGAAATCGCAACTGACAACGACGATGCATTTGGCCGCCATTTGCACTAATGTCTAACTCTGGTTTCCTGGCGCCAAAAATATTAACTATCAACCGAACACCCAACAAATCCTTAATCGAAAGCAAATCACCTGATTGAATTTCTTGATTTTTACCGTTGAATGCACGCACACCCCTAGCTGGGTACGGAAGCCGCACTCGTACAGCTTTGGTGGTGTGGGGCCAGTAGAGATCAACGACTACCGATTCTGGTGTCCTGGTGCTTCCATTGGCTGCAACCCGTAGTGTAAGCGTATCGTTCTGCTGGTGAATATGTTGCTGTACCTGGGATGCATTGAATAAACTGGCATTGGCAAGCCCCCAGTTTATGAAAGATATCTGCCCACTCCTCGCCGTATCAGGCGCGAGTTCGAGACTTGCATCTTCAGGAAGCAACACCATTTGTGTACGAATCTGTGCTTCACCGGTGGAAGGATATTTCAGTACAACGGGTCCTAAGGCTTGATTGGTTTGAGGGGCTCCAAGTACAGAACATACTGGCCGCCCGTTAACATGTTGTTTACTACCTGTGTCATCCACTCGATAAATCTGTGGAATACCCTTGTATGCCCGTCGCGGACTTATAAAATCTAACCAGAATCGATTGCCGGACCAAACAAGCTGCTGTTCTGCTGCACTGGCCTGACCAGTATGTATTACAGTTTCTAAGCCACTGAATGTGGTTATTTTGGTTTTCCCTTGCACCCGAAATAAATTTCGTTGCGGTGTGTTTACATTCCCAATCAGCTCAGTGGTTCCACCGTCGATTTCCTGCAAATGCCAAGATTCAGGGATAGCCAACAGCACTTGAGTAGGAGCAACCCGCCCACTCCCTTGCTTCAACAGGCTAATAGGTGCTTCTTCTGCAAACACCCATGGCAAATCCTCATCCAGCAGTTCACCCTTGTGTGCCTCCGTCACCCAGGTGCGTCCATCCGCGGCAGACAACTGCAGTACATGCTCTTCCAATGCATCGCTGCCATCAAATCTCCACTCTGCAGATTCGAGACGGAACATACTGCGACCAGCAAGTTTTCGCACACTGGTTTGTCGTGAATGCTCACCCGCAAGTACTGACAAAGTCGCCGTACGGGGCAAGTCGACAGGCTCAATATTAAAAATCTGAGCAAGCGCTTTTTCTTCTAAAGTATCTGGGAGTTCTATGCGAGAAGCTAACTGCCAACCACCATCTTGGCCCTGCTCAATAAAACGCTCAACAGGTAAACAAGGTTTTATCTTGCGAACTCGCACATTCGCAGCATCCTTGACCAATTGCTCGACCAATGACCGGGCGTGCCGATCATCCAAAGAAAGAGGAAAGCGTTCTTTCCATCTTGGAATCTTACGATCCAAAACTGCCACGGCATCATCGCCTATCGACAGACCGGCTTCCTGTTTCAATTGCAGTACAACCAGCACCATATCAGTCAATAGCGCATAAATGATGTCTTGCCTATAACTCTTGGGGAGCCAAAGACACAAGCTCTCTATCCACCCACGCACATCGACATCAGCAACTTCACGACCCTCGGCCAATTGCAGAACCCTCTGCAATAACTTACCTACACCGCTACGTGCTTCGCCCAAAAGCCGTAAAGGCAATCCGCCTTGAACAGCAATGGCACCCAAGAAACGTAATGCACCCTGTCTTCTTGGGGCCAGTCCCCATGAGGCCAGCCCATCTTTTACACATTGACTTCGCTCTCCCGGCGTCCAGCTATCCGCTGCAACACCCAGGTCTCGCAAAATGGGTTCCCAGGAAAAACCGGAGCCGTCATAACGGCGCCGCCACCACTCGGCCGAGTAAAGAACAAACAAGGCAGGAAACCCCGTAAGCTTTAAAATATCGCCCAGGTTATAAACACCAATAATACGCCCCAGCCAGGTGCGCAAAGTGCCTTCCAATTCCTCAAACTCATTGGAGGTAAGGCGGTATTCATAGAGAGAACGACCATCAGGCCTCGATAATCCACGCTTCTCCAGGAGGCTACGCTTATATTCCTTAAA
>NZ_JBHNMF010000521.1:0-2256 GCF_048562965.1 Thiolapillus sp.
CGCAGAACTGTTTCCACATGGGTTTGTAGATCTTTATCTGGCTCGTCACTTCCCAGTTCGGCAATCAATGGATCAAAGAGGCAAAGGCGATCACGCAGCTCCTCCGCGGACGCCCCCATGGGCGCGTAAATGTCACCGGTAGTTAGACGATGGAGCGACAGCGCTCGGATCAGGCGCAGGGCCATCGGCTTGTATTGTTTGCGGGGAAAAGCATTTTCGATGCGGGACTCCAACACCTGACTACAGTCGATAACGGCCCGGATATCGGGAATAGCGCGGAAGGATGCATTCTGTTTGAGTGTGTTCCAGTAGCTGTCGAAGGCGATCAGCCCTGGCGCGTCCTGAGGCACGTCTTTGTCGAGGATGCCCTTCATACCTAAGGAGAGAGTTTTGAGTACCTCGCGCTTTTCGACCACAGTCACTCGCTCAAAAGTATCGATGTAATCGGGATGCACAGGAAAGAGTCGGACAAACTCGTCCATCCGCTCATTCATATTGCTGTAGAACTTGGCGAATGGCATCAGATAGTCACGGATCTTGGCTTGCTGTTCGGCGGTCTTTTTGAGAAGACGCTCGGCCACCACGTACTTGACGTCGCTGCGTGCGATCGAGATTTGCTCGAAGCGATCCTTAACCCGGCGGATGCTATCGGCAACGAAGGCGAAGCGAGGACTATCGAAAATGGCTTCCTGCACGCCAGCCATGAAGCGGAAACGCAAGTCTTTGCAGACTTCGCCTATCTCGCGGAGGAAGTTGAGATCCAGGATAAGCTCCTGGTCCTTGCGAGTACGCAGATAATCCAGTAACTCATCGACCACCAGGAGCAGACCGTGCTTAGGGTAGGCCTGGTCGAACTTTTCCATCATATCCTCGAAGGCCCGCTTGTGGCTGGTGATGGTGCCCGCATCAGGGAAGACGTAGTCCACGCCGAGTTTATCGAGGCTCTCTTCCAGCTCGGCAACCAGAATGTCGCGCAGGGACATGGTGGTTGCACCGATTTCGGTACGGATGACCTTAAAGCGGCCGGCAATCTGCTCTGCTGCATCCCGAACACCGGAATGATTCACTCCTTCCAGCAGGGAGGCATCTGCTGCTAGGCTGGAAACTACCGACATCAAGTGCGATTTACCGGTACCGTAGTTACCGACGACCAACAGGCCCTTGTTGTCGACCGGCTGTTCAAACTGCATCTGCGGGATGACAAGCTGGATGAGGCGTTCCGCCATCTCATCAGAAATGACGTATGTGTTAACCAAGTGTTGTGCGGCGCTGGATTTGTCTGCGTCACGTAATTGAACGACCGACTCAATCGGGTCGAACTGGATTAGGTCTCCGTATTTCATGCCTTTCCTGCCTCTCTATTGTTTTTTGATGACAGGTCGTCCTTGGACTGTCGCTTTGCGGGCGGTCCACTTCGTGGCCCGTCCAAATCGGCTATCCTGCCGATTTGTGCCGAATCGACTGTTGCTGTCTCATCCATGCCCACTACAGTTAAATCGACCAGGTCATAACTCCGGTACTCGGGGTGACCTGCCTCTGCATAGTTGAGCTTGCCCTCGGTAGCCTTCCCATTCCAAGATGCCACAACCGAACGATTCCTCGAAATACCTTGCAGCAGACGTAAAGGGTCTTGCTTCAGGTCCTTCTCAAACAGGATTTCAAGGTTGTCGAGCACCACCGGTGACGGCACGTTGTCTATAACCTGATCCAGTATTCCTGGCAGACACAGTGCCCGTTGCTTGGCGGTCAGCTCAAGTAATTCAGCCGAAAGCGCCAGATTCACATTGATGACTTCGGTGCCAAAGCTCTTCGCCACGTCTCGAAGGACACTCGTCTTGCAGGAACCGGTCTCACCCACCAGCAACACCAGGCGGTAATATAAGCCTTCGGCTGCCTGAAGGGATCGTTTTATCTTGTCCTGAATCGGTTCGGCCATGGTTGTTCCTTATTGCTCTGTGTCCGGCTTGTCGGATGCGCCACCTGCTTTCACCCACACATCAACCTCGTCTTTCTTGAATTTCCATAATCGGCCAACACGATGGGCGGGCATGTCCTGCTGTAACTACTCACCCCTAAGATGAGTACAAGCCTGCCTCGATGGATCTAAATCGCTTTTTCATGTCTGTAGAGGCTTTACATCATAGCACGCCGAGTCTATGCTATTGACCCAACACATCGAATGGATCAACAGCCATGGGCAGTTATTTTGGATCGAAGGCGACCTCCGGACTGTGTCAGCCCATCATCGCCCTGATG
>NZ_JBHNMF010000522.1:0-2233 GCF_048562965.1 Thiolapillus sp.
TTAGTGACAGCACCTTGGTCTAGTCCCCCTTGAACCCGTACTTCTCCACGCCCGTCATTCGCTTGGAAGGCGTAGATCAATTCCGCATCACCATTGACCGGCAAATTTGCATTATGGGTTGCCATGATGAGTTGGCGCTTAGACTTCACTTTACGGAGCATCGGGATCAGCTCCCTGAATACGAAGTTGGAATCCAACTCATCTTCAGGTTGATCGATGACAAGAGGTCCGCCTTCCTGCGCTAGCAATAAGGCGAGAGCGGCGGTATTTCGCTGGCCATCGGAGAGCGACCCTTCGGCTATGCTTCCCGCAGTCGAGCCGTCAGCCCGGAAGAGCTTCATATCGACAGTATCTTGCACCCGGGAACAACGAAGCTTTTGCCACCGTTCAAGGTTGTCTTGAATATGCTGGTACAACTCATGCGCGATAAAGTCGAAGTCAGCTCCGACCGTTCGATCTTCCCCAGAAAGGCGGTTATGGAGCACCTGCCACGGAGACTCGGCATCTAGCTGTGCAACAAAGAGCTCATACAGCGTTTGCCCATATTTTTCCCAATTTCTCCCGGGGCGAGTCCGTCCATCAGCGGGCGCAAACCCTTGCCACAGTTCGTGGAAATTCTTGTGATCCTGTTGGTACTTTGCTGAAACCTCAATAAAGCGCTGACGTCCCTCATTGAGAACAGCCTGCTCGTTGGCTCGCTCTGCCGCTTCTACCCGTTTCTGATACTGATTTCTCCAGATTTGATGCAATTGCTGCATAAGGACTTCTGGATCACCAGCCTCGTCTTTGAGCCGTTGGATTTCTGCGGCGGTCTCATCTATCTCCGTTTGCTTTTTGGCGCGGGACTGATTGATTTCCTGCAGATGGCCTACGTCATCCGGAGTTAAATCCTTGGCTGCACATGCTTCACTGAATTTGGTGTCTGCCTGGATCAGTTCCTCTTGGATTGCCACCCATGCCGAATCATCTGTTTTAAGCGATTCAATGGTGGCGCTGAACTGCTCAACGGCATCACGAATGGTCTTGGCAAGAGCGTCCTTGGCAGCTTTTACCTTGTCGTCATATTGCCGAAACCAGGCGGTGTGCGGTGAGTCTTCAACTTGAAATGGCGCATGGGAAGCCGCAACCGTATCAGCTAAATCAGCGACATCAGAAAACTGTTTGCCTGGCGTTCCAAAAAGGCTTTCAAGGTAACGGGATTCCGACTTGAGTTGTTGATGCCTGCGGGCGTCCTCCTGGATTTTGCTGCAAGCTTTCCACTGTCTGTCCAGCTCTTGATATTCCTGCAGTAACCGTTTGTGCTCTTTATCCAGCGCCTTGGCCTTGCGGAGATTGGCAAAGGAATCCTGAATCTGCCGCTTGAGCTTGCGTTCCTGGTCGGCCAGATCATCTATCTCCTTTTGGGTGAACCCATCAACCAGCTCCAATAGGCGCTGTGCCTGCCATACGCCACCCTCGTCCGCCTTTGATTCGGTCAGGCGGTTGAGCTGCTGTTGGCTGTAAAAACGGATGGGAAGACTGTTAAAAAAGGTCTCGGGGTCAGCCAAGTCGCGGCTATGTGCCATTGGACTGCCGTTTTGCCAAACGATACGATCCTCGACGCCATCGGCGCTGGTCCAGCACACCTCGAGTTCGGCACCGGGGGCGTTTAAGGTATCCCGTACTCGCTTGATACGTCCCCTGGTTCCGGTATCAAGGTCCTTGGTCTTGTCTTTGCCCAGGATGATTCGCAGGTACTCTAGCAAGGTCGATTTACCACTACCCCGGCCACCGATCACGCTGTTCATATTGGGCGAGAAATGCACCTCCTGGTCAGCCAGGAATGCAACGTTCTTGATCGAGATAGATCTTATCATTGCCTGCCGAACACGCTCGGCCGGATGTGTATCTGCCAACACATCTTCCGGGAGTATGATGCGTGACTCGTGGTCAAGGAACGCCTGGCGAAGTGATTCTATAGACGGCTCCGACATCTTAATCCACGAGTAACGGTAGCCAATACTGTTGGGAACTGGTTTCTGCTCCGAATCGACCTCCATCAGCTTCTTGTTGTCCGAGGACATCAATGTGGCAATAGGACGAATGCGTTTCCAGTCTTGTTGGCAATCATCACCTGAGCGGAACAGCTTCTGAAATCCATTGCTCATTCGAGTTATAGGTTTAGGAACCTCAACAGCAAGAAGTTCAGGATTTTGGTATTCCTCCTGTTGCAGCCACTCACTAATCCTGTCGT
>NZ_JBHNMF010000523.1:0-2231 GCF_048562965.1 Thiolapillus sp.
CACAGGTTTCGCATGGGGTGATGGGGGACGTTTGAACGGCCTCAATCGTGCGGGTGTTACCGCAGCGGATACCGTTCGCTTCGCTCTCCATGGCTGGCAGCGAGTGAGGTTTCTCATGTATCTTGCTCTTACTTATTATACCGCATATTGCATGTGGTATCCGTCATTTGAACGTGGTCGATGTACTAGGACCTCCGCAATTCGGGCGTGGTACGCAAACTCCTTGCCGTTGTCGAACGTCATGGTCTTCACCAGATCGTCGAATGCACCCAAGCGATCGATAATCGCCGCTGCCGTCTGCTCTGCCGTCGCCCGTGCCACTTTCTGTATCACGACCTGACGGCTTTTGCGTTCCACCAGTGTCACCAACGCCGATTGTCCCTTGCCCCTGACCGTATCGCCCTCCCAGTCACCGATACGAGAGCGCTCTTCGACGATCGTTAGCCGCTCCTCGATGCCAACCCGGCCGATGATGCGACCTCGCCGTTCCTGACTGCCATAGCGCTTCCTGTAGCGCTTGCGCCGCTGCCGAAGGTGTTTGTGCAGATCGCCGCCCGCTTTCTGATCACGTTCGATATGACGGTAGATCCATTCATGGCTGACCAACGGATAACCCGCCTCCCTCAATGAACCTGCGATCTGTTCCGGACTCCAGTCGTCTCTCAGTCGGGCCTCTACCCAAGCGATCAGTTCCGGTGTCCGCTTGTGGCGCTTGCCTGCCTCCCGTCGTCTACGATAAGCCACTCGTTGTGCCGTCTCCGCCTGGTAGCCTTCAATTCCCCGGTTGCGCCTCAGCTCCCAGCTGATGGTGCTTGGTGATCGGCCTGTCTCCCTGGCGATCTGCCGCTGCGTGTAGCCCAGCCCCTTCAGTGCCGTAATCTGGTATCTTTCCTCTTGAGTGAGTTGCCTGTAGTGCCTCATGTGCATGCCTGTATGGTGTTGGTGTCAGAGCTACCCATTCTAGGCGGCAACTGACTCCCTTTCAGCATCAGGCGTTGCAGTTATTCTATGAATTCGGGTATTATATTTCTTGCGCTCAAACTAGGGACGGAATTTCATTGTTAGTGAAGCGAGTTCCACATCCGGTCTTCACACGCTTGCTGTAGTCGAACAAATAGATGCTGATCTAGAAATCAATCTGAATAAGTCAGAAGCCCTCCGCCAATCCATCCTGAAAAAAGCCTTCTCCGGCCAGTTGTTGCTCCAGGATCCCAGCGACGAACCCGCCTCAGTCTTGCTCAAACGCATTGCGGCAGAAAAAGCCGAGCAGGCAGCAAAGGCCAAAGCTAAAAAAACCACGGCCAAGGGACACAGAAAGATAGCCAAGAAGAAATCAGCAAAACGGGTTGCCTGATGAATATTACGCCCGAGCAAATCGACCTGTGGCGTACCATGCCTTCGGAAAACCAGCATCTGGAATTCAAGGAAGCCAAGAATCAGTTTGATAGCAGGAAGCTTTACCGTTACTGCGTCGCGCTTGCCAATGAAGAAGGAGGCTTCCTGGTGCTTGGTATTGCGGATAAACCGCCGAGGCCTGTTGTGGGTTCAAATGCCTTTCTAAATACGGTAGCAACGGCTTCCAAAATATTTACAGCGGTGGGGTTTCGCGTCGAGGTGATAGAGGTCAACCATCCGGATGGCCGGGTGGTGGTTCTGCAAATACCATCACGCCCCAAGGGAACAGCCTACCATTACGACGGCGCTTATTTGATGCGATCCGGGGAAGAATTGATCCCCATGAGTGAAGATCAGCTGCGCAAGATTTTTGCCGAAGGTCAACCCAGTTGGCTGGAACAGGTGGCGTTGCAAGGGCTTAGTGCTCAGGATGTAGTCCAATTCCTGGATACGCAAAGCTTTTTTGAGCTTTTGAATCAGCCCTATCCAACCGAACAGAGCGGTGTATTGGAACGACTTCTGGCTGAACGCCTGGTGCAGCAGTCTGATACGGGTTATGCCATTCTGAACATTGGGGCGTTGCTACTGGCCAAGAGCCTTCATACATTCGAGGGTATTGGCCGGAAAGCGGCCAGAGTCGTAGTCTATTCTGGCGAGTCCAAGATGGATACCTTGTCAGACCTGACCGGGGGAAAAGGCTATGCCGTTGGTTTTCGTGGATTGGTCCAGTATGTGATGGGTCGGTTGCCACAAAACGAAGTCATCGAAGATGCAATCCGCAAAGAAGTAAAGCTGGTTCCCGAGGTGGTGATTCGAGAATTGTTGGCCAATGCGCT
>NZ_JBHNMF010000524.1:0-2227 GCF_048562965.1 Thiolapillus sp.
GCTGTGCGCTTTGAACCGTACATCCGCGCCTGATTCAGAATACTGATCATCGGTGTCATGAACATGGTCAGGGTACGTAGCATGACATTCCGCTGGCGACGCATGATGAATGCCAGGTCCCGTGACTCCCCGGATCCCTGTGTACGGGTGACAAACGCTTCAGCATACGCAATCGCGTCCTGCTCACTATTGCCCTTCTTAATAGCCAGTGCCTTTGCCGTGATGTAGCTGGGAACATCCACCACGTAGAACTGCATCACCCGAATAGGCAGCATCACCGCCTCATTCCACCGGATCAGCCGGGGGTTCTCCCCTTCCATGTAGGAAAGCGCCTCAGCAATCTCCCGGTCATAGGTATCAATTCTGGAAAGCATCACCGGGCTCTCGCCACGGATACCCCGAACAACCTGCCCAGGCGACCGAATCAGCTCCGCAAACGCCTTGAGCAGCGTCCCTGAAGACCCACCAACCGACTTGATATCAACTGCCGTGTTATACAGGCCCAGCAACTGTTTGGGTACCGATGTGAACACTTTAGCGCCCAGTACAACCACTACAGCGCCATAACGCAACTTCTGAAAAAGCTGCTCCAGCCACGTGATCTGCTCCATTCGCTTATCAGATGCGATATCCTTCAGCCACGAGCCAAGGTATTTAACCTCATGCTTCCCGACTTTCTTCAGCAGCGCACCGTGAACGCGCTCATCCCCCAAAACCTTCCGAACAGAATCCACAGCGCCCGTGTGTGAGATGTAATGGATAACCCGGTTGAAGTGACTGAAGATCACAGACGCATCCAGCAGCACCGGGTATATGGCATGCGTCCGCTCATAGGCAGCAGAAGGCCTTACCAACATACCAGGGGTCTGGCCGCCGTTCATCAGAGCCTCTGTGGACTCAAAGCGAGACAGGACATCCGCACCAGCCGCATCCCTATCCATTACAAGGGGATAATACCCCCCGGTTACAGGGCCATGCGGGGTCTCGATACGCAACCCATCCACCGGTTGCAGATCACGCCCATAGACCTTCCGGGTGACTTCGCGCAAAGGCTGAAACAGCATCTGCATGTGCTTCCAGATTGCCGAAACATGCTTCCATTCCTGCTCACCCAGCAAACCCATGACTTCCTGTACTACCGGGTGCATGAGCGTAGCACTCTCACCTTCGGCCAGAAGACCATAGCCTTGCAGCAACTTTGTCAAATTCTCGTAGTTGCCGATATTCAGCACGAACCCAATCACCTGTGAACCCGTCATAGTCTCAGGGAGCGAGGATCCCTTGATCTTCGTCTTCAGCGTGTACGTGCCCTTGAGGAACTTATACCAGCTATGGTCTGCGTGCATACCCGCAATCAGGGGCTTGACCACCTTACGGAACAGCTTATCCCTCGCAACCCCAGCCATGCGCATCGGACCATAGACCGCACGCTCAAGCACCGACTGCTTCGCATCATTGCCCACAATCCGCCGCACCAGCCAGGGCACCGTAGACAGAGAAGCCATGAACTCCTGAAACCAGTCCGCTCCCTTCCGCCGCTCCGGTATGTCCGGCATGGGCGACGCAATCACTTCCTGAACAATGCCCTCCGCCACCTGGTCAAGGTTGGCATTCTCCTCATTGAGCAAAATAGACTTCGCCGTCTTTGCAGAATGTATCAGCATGTCCGCTGTATCCCGCATCGCCAGAAAATCCCCCAGCGTCAGGTCTTTGTAGTTCTTCACACCCGACAGGATAGTGTTGGCAGGCGGCGCAATGCCATCAGCATCCCGCTCTTCCAGCCAGGCATTCAGCACCTTATCCGCGCCCTCTACCAGCTCATCCTTCAGCAGGCCTGCACGGTTGAGAAGCACCGCAAGCCGGGGCCAGTAACTGCCCCCTGCATTCATCACCTGTGCACGGTACTTTGCCCGGTTGTATTTCTTCAGGCGCTTCGCGGCAGACTGCACCTGTTTCGTGTACTTAGACACAAGCACGACCATCTGTCGCAGGATGGCGCGCTGCTTTGCAAGATCCGCCTTCTCCTTGCTCCCTTCTGCCGCATTGGCATACGCTTCCGCCGCACGCAACTCCAGCCGGTGCAGCTTCGCCACACTCAGATCCTTAATGGGCATCGTCATGATCTTGCGAATCGCCGCGGCTTTCAGGAAACTGGCATTCAGCAGGTCATCCCTGTTTCGAGACAACCGACGTGCTTCCGAAAGAAGCGCCTTTGCAACCTCCGGCG
>NZ_JBHNMF010000525.1:0-2223 GCF_048562965.1 Thiolapillus sp.
AAGCTCGTTGCTGCTCCGTACTTGGCTCCCAATGACTGGACGCCGCGTTCGGAGGCCTACTTTGTTTTCCCTCTGGCGCAAGGCACGCCGGGAAAACAGTGCGGCCTCGCGGCTACTGGGGACTACCAGCCTTCGCTTCGCTCTCCATGGCTGGCAGCGACAGAAGCCGTCGCAGCCGGCCTCATCAGCAACCCCCGTCGCAAACGGCCGCCCAGAGCCACCGCTATTGGCTACTGCCCCATTGAGGGCACCACCCACCAAGAAAAACTCTGGCGGCATGTGGTGCGTGCCTTTCCGGGGCAGGCTGTCTGGGAGTACCCGGGTGCCGTGCCGGGGCGACGCTTCCGGCTGGATATCACATTCCCCCAAAAGCGCCTCGCCATAGAAGTGGGTGGCTATGCCCACCACGGCAAGTACCTGGCTGATTTCAAGCGGGATCGTGAACGATAAAATCTGCTGACACTCCAGGTCTGGCGAATACTGATACTGCGATATCACGCTGGGGAAATCCATAAAGAACCAGAGCGAATCATCAAACAGATCACACAGGCACTCTCTACAGGTCACGGAGGCACACAATGAAAGAAGCAAGGGTCACCATTGAGCAGATGGACATCTTTCGCCACACAGCCGGGCTCGACCGGGGCAACACCCCATACCGCAACTATTTCTGCGCGGAAGAGGGGCATGATTCATGGGATGCGCTACTGGAGTTGGTGAAAATGGGGTTAATGGTGAAACGGCCTTCGCCCACATCACCCTCCAGTCTTTTTCACCTCACCTATTTTAACAATCGGGTAAATCATCAAGGTTATTGCGGGAGGTGTTGTCCTTGTCCGTCCGCAGATATTTGCCTGTGGGGCCGTTTACAACTCTGATCGAAGTTCTTGTGCCGTCACCCCAAGGCACATAATACTGATGTATCCCTGACTCAATATCCTGAATCGCATTAGCCTTGCTACGTGGCGACCAATATTCACTAGGGTTGCACAGCGCCAGGATGTCGCCGTCCCTGTCCTTCTTGCTTTTATCTACTGCTCGTTCAGCCATTTTCATTTACCTCATTTGTCTTGATTAAATTACTTCGTAATGTAAAATTATACGTATCCGTATAGCCGGCGACCCAAAAAAAAGGTCTGCGCATAAATATACGAAGACGTTAATTATTAACATACCACATGGTATAGGTGCCCGCAATGGCAGACAGCGATATTTTTCAAAAAAGGCTGGTAACCGCCCGAAAGAAAAGGGAATTAAGCCAAGATGACCTAGCAAAAAAGTCGGGATTAAAGCCTGCCGCGATCTCACATTTCGAGACAGGCGCACGAAAACCATCCTTTGACAATCTGAAACGACTTGCTGACGCCTTGAATGTCACAGCCGACTATCTACTGGGTAGAACAGATGACCCCGAAGGATTTGCGGAAGCAGATGTCGCGTTTCGGCACGGATTTGAACAGCTTTCATCCGAGCAACGGGAAATCGCGCTGGATTTTATCGAAGTACTGGCAAAACGAAGCAAAAAAGAATAATAGGAGTTTCAGCCTATGGGCCTATTTGCCACCAGAGAAGCTGAGAGGTTACTCAAGGAATGGGGTATTCAATCCTTGCCGGTCAATCCATTAGCAATAGCAGAACAGCATAATATTGCTTGTCAGGGGATGCCCTCAAAAAGCGGTGGCGTGTCAGGCATGTTTATAAAAAGCGGGGATGCATATGGAATCCTGTACGCTACCCATATTGATAACGAAGGGTTCCAGAATTTCAGTATTGGACATGAACTGGGGCACTATTTTTTACCCGACCATCCCGAAGCCGTTTTTTCAGGCAGCGACATTCATAATTCACGCGCCGGGTTTGTTTCAGACGATGAACATGAAAGCGAAGCTGATCACTTTGCTTGTGGTCTTCTCATGCCAAATTACCTATTCGATCCTGCCCTTGAGCAAGCAGGGGATGGGCTGGATGCCATTAAGTCACTGAAAGAATGCTGTGGTACATCATTAACCGCAACAGCCATTCGTTATGCCCAACGCACACCGGAGCCTACCGCCATTATTGTGAGCATTGGCGATAAGGTCGATTACTGCTTCATGTCGGATGAATTAAGGGCACCTCTATTAATTGCCCCTAATCCGGTAAAATAACAGCATCACAGGGAAACGGGAAGAAATCCATGCAACCCAGCTTTTTTGATCAGGAAAATCGGTTAGCCCAACTGGA
>NZ_JBHNMF010000526.1:0-2221 GCF_048562965.1 Thiolapillus sp.
CCGCATCATCACCGGGCACGTTCCTGTAGTTGCGGCGTCTGTCCCGAATGACCTGCACTGACCGGGCGCGGTCACGCCGAAAAAACCTCTTGATGCTGAAATTCCCCATTTAACCCCCGTCGATCGCTCAAACCGTCTTCATCAGGCCTGTCGGGTCATTATACACGGCTATTTCCGGATGCCAGGGGCAATTCCAGGTAAATCACGTCGATCCAGCGCTGGAACTTGTAACCCATCGCGTGAAAATAGCCGGCCTGTGAGAACCCCAGCTTTTTGTGCAATGCGACACTGCCTTCATTTGGAACGGCAATGGCAGCGATAACCCGGCAAAACCCTCTGTCCGCCAGTTGTGAAAGCAAGGCACGGTAGAGCATTTCCCCCATACCCTTTCGCTTCGGCGCCTCCGGGTGCAGGTAGATACTGCTTGCCACGGTGTAGCGAAAAGCGCTCCTGGATCCCCACTCACTGGCATAGGCATAGCCCAGCACCTGCCCCTTCTCTTCGATCACCAGCCAGGGATAGCGCTGCGAAACATGCTCGATCTGCAGCGCAAACGCCTCCGGCTGCAGTGACTGTTCGTCGAAGGTTATCGTGGTATGTTCAATATAATGGTTGTAAATGGCGCAAAGGATTTCAGCATCTCCGACCTGGACATCACGGATACGCATCTACTGTACCTGAAACAGGTACTCCTGAACGCCGTTTTTCAGCAAGCGGGACTGCACAGAGCGGAAACCCGGCATCAGGTTCTCCAGCACACGCTGCGGATAGCAGGGAGCTGCTGTCGCGCCCTCACCCAGGGAACGCCGCATGGCGCTGCTGGAAAGAATGTCGAAAGAAACCGGTTTGGCTGGCATATCGCCACGGGTGTAGACAAATGCATGCACCCAGGCGCCGGGATTGCACTTGCGCAGGAGATGTTCGCTGAAGCCCGGGAGCAACGCCTTGTCCAGATAATTCAATCCATCCCAGACCAGAATCAGATCCAGCTTGTTTTTCATGTGCAGGGGCAGGATAAGGTTGAAATCCGGCGCAGGCTCTTCCGGTTCTGGCGGCTCCAGATAGGAAAGCACCTGCAGCACATCCCCGATATGGTAGCGGCAACGGAAGCGGGAAAAAAACTCGATATGATTTCCCGACGCTGCTTCGAGATCCAGCACATGGTATTTGCGCTCCGGATCCGCATCCATCTTTTCCACCAGAGAAGCAAACGCCGGGCAACCCAGCTCTTCGAACCGCGGTTGCTCCGGCGTCCCGGCGACGTTTTTCTTGGGGCTGGCAAACAGTGCCATGCTCAGGCCATGGTTCAGGCAGACTTGGCGCTGGCCGCCGGCTGTGATGCAGGCTTGGCTGCCTTGGCATCCATATCGATACTGCCCTTGAAGGTGGCGCCTTCCTCCAGTATCACTTTGGGCGAAACGATATTCCCTCTCACCTTACCTGTGGAAGTGATGGTCACCTTCTCCACACCATTGAGATCCCCTGTCAGGGTACCGCGTACAGTAATGGTACGTGCAAAAGCATTGGCCTTGATAACACCCTGCTCGCCGATGGTGAGATTGTGCTGCTTGAGGTAGATATTGCCTTCGACCTGCCCCTGAATCAGCAGATCCTCGTCACCGTTCAGTTCGCCATTGAGCTTGATCGAAGCGCCGATGGTCGTGGTCTGTCCGCTGTTGCTGCTGCTTGCCGGAGCAGGTTTGGAAGGAGCTGGGGAAGCAGAGGCCTTGGCAGCGGGCTTTTCAGCCTCTTTCTTTGGTTTGTCAAACATAGTGATTTCCTTTGGGTAGTTATTCGGCCCGTATCCAGGGCCAGCAAATTCGCAGCATCCGGTGCTGAACCATCCGATTATATGGAGCTTGTGCCACACATGCCATGTCTTTTTTTTGAACGGATAGACTTTTTTTGTATCGCATCACTGGAGAATCAGGCCCACGAGCGGCCGCCAAAGCCGCGCTGCCGTCGAATACAACACGCTGGAAACCGTAAACGGCAGCATGCGTGCGATCGCCAGCACCACAGTGACCCACAACACCCCCTGCAACAGCCCCATCACCGGTCCGAGCGGTGAAGATCTGGATTTTTTCTGTTTCAGACCGGTAACTAGAGTTTAGAGTTTCAGAGGAGAAAAACCACTAAAAATCTCAAAAAATAGTTGACATAGCAAGGCGCGGCCTCTCAGAAGAGAAATCAACACAAACTTCTGGAGGCCGCTATGGAC
>NZ_JBHNMF010000527.1:0-2193 GCF_048562965.1 Thiolapillus sp.
TCATGGATGCCATTGAATGTGGCATCGTCAAACTTCCCCGAGTTCCGGTGGCGGACAACATCCCCGGTGCCGATATGCCCATGTTCCGCACCTTATGGGAGCATATTCGTAAAGACATGCCGAAGAAAGGCAGAGGCAAGGCTAAGGAGCTTGATCCACTTGCATTACCTGCTCCTCTCAAGACAGCATTGGATGCACTCTATGGCCATTACCAAAAGACCTTTGAGTTATGGGAAAAGGCAGAAGGAGTGCATGTGCCACCTTGTTTCATTGTAGTCTGCAATAACACCTCCACATCAAAGCTGGTATATGACTACATTTCTGGTTTCCATCGGGAGAACCAGGATGGCTCTACTACGTTGGAGAATGGCCGTCTGTCTTTGTTCAGGAACTATGATGAGCATGGTAATCCCATTCCACGACCACGTACCTTGTTGATCGACAGCGAACAGCTTGAATCAGGGGAGATCCTGGACAAGAACTTCCACAAGATGGCTGTCGATGAGATTGAGCGTTTCCGCAGAGAGATCATCGAGCGCACAGGTGATCGCCGTCAGGCAGAGGGATTGACTGATGCCGATCTGTTGCGTGAAGTCATGAATACGGTCGGCAAGCGTGGTCAGCTGGGTGAATCAGTGCGCTGCGTGGTCTCTGTATCAATGCTCACTGAAGGTTGGGATGCCAATAATGTGACTCATGTTCTTGGTGTGCGGGCCTTTGGCACCCAGTTGCTGTGTGAACAAGTCATCGGCCGCGCTTTGCGTCGCCAATCCTATGACTTGAATGAAGAAGGGCTGTTTAACGTGGAATATGCTGATGTACTGGGCATTCCATTTGATTTCACAGCCAAGCCTGTGGTTGCTCCACCGCAGCCGCCTCGTGAAACCATTCAGGTAAAAGCAGTTCGACCTGAGCGTGATGCACTGGAGATCCGTTTTCCGCGTGTGGCAGGGTATCGTGTCGAGCTGCCTGAAGAAAGACTTACTGCGTCATTCAATGACGATTCGGTGCTGGAACTGACGCCAGATTTAGTTGGACCATCTGAGACCAGAAACGCAGGTATCATTGGTGAAGGTGTGGATCTGAATCTCGAACATCTGGGTGATATGCGTCGATCCACTTTGCTATTTCATCTTACTCAGCGATTACTTTATACCAAGTGGCGTGATCCGGGAGAAGAACCCAAGCTGCATCTCTTTGGGCAACTCAAGCGCATCACACGACAATGGTTAGACTGCTGCCTGGTCTGTAAGGGCGGCACTTATCCTGCCCAGCTCATGTATCAGGAATTAGCAGATATGGCCTGTGAACGTATAACGGCTGGAGTTACTCGTGCTTTGATTGGCGAAAGACCGGTTGTTGCTATTCTTGATCCCTATAATCCCACAGGCAGCACCGCTCATGTTAATTTCAACACATCCAAGACTGAGCGCTGGGAAACTGCAGCCGATAAATGCCATATCAACTGGGCAATACTTGATAGTGATTGGGAAGGGGAATTCTGCCGAGTGGTTGAATCTCATCCTAGAGTAAAAGCATATGTCAAAAACCATAATCTAGGTCTGGAAGTGCCCTATCGTTATGGTTCTGAAATACGCAAATATATTCCTGATTTTATCGTCAAAATAGATGATGGTCGTGGTAAAGATGATCTGCTGAATCTCATTGTTGAGATCAAGGGTTATCGGCGGGAGGATGCCAAGGAAAAGAAAGCCACCATGGAAACCCATTGGGTGCCTGGTGTAAACCATCTGGGCACACAGGGTCGGTGGGCTTTTGCGGAGTTCACCGATGTTTACGAGATGCAAATGGATTTCGAGAAAAAGATAGCAAGCGAGTTTGACAAAATGTTAACTGCAGTTGTTGGCGATCAAACATGAATCAGAAAGGAGGTTCATGGTTACATCCGGCACAGCGACGCAATAGCTCAGGATATATTGATGCAATAGGTTCGGTGATATTTGCTGCCAATTTTTGTGGTTACACAGTGGTGCAAGTTGGATTTCCATCATTAGCTTGCGACACAAAGTTTTTCGTAGGAATGGGAAGGGATAACAATGACCTTTACAGCGTTTAAGGAATATAAGCGTAGCCTCCTGGAGAAGCGTGGATTATCGAGGCCTGATGGTCGTTCTCTCTATGAATACCGCCTTACCTCCAATGAGTTTGAGGAATTGGAAGGCACTTTGCGCA
>NZ_JBHNMF010000528.1:0-2192 GCF_048562965.1 Thiolapillus sp.
CATACACAACCAAAAACCCAAGCCATTCATCTGGACAGCCAAGGCTAAGGATATCTTGGCTAAAGTTGTTCGTGCTAATCGCCGGTTAAGTTCCAAGCAAAATGCAACACTACACTAGTTATTAAACAAAACAGGGATGCTTCCTTTGAGGCTGCTTCTGGCTGTTTCCGATTGCTTCCGGCAATCCGGTCGAACCTTACAGATGTTCTTCACCTAAAAGGGTGAGTATTGTTGTTTGGTCGGAGTGAGAGGATTCGAACCTCCGGCTCCTGCCTCCCGAAGGCAGTGCTCTACCAGGCTGAGCTACACTCCGATTTGATCAGATCGAACGCTGTACCGAGAAATCGGCCAGTGCTGCGAGGGCGCTGTTATAGGCGGAAGCAGGCAGAATTTCCAGTGCCTTCTTCGCCAGTTCGGCTTCTTCCCTAGCACGGCGGGCAGTGTAAGCGATTGCGTCCGTGGATTCAATGGCAGTCATGACTTCATCCACCTTGTCAGCACCGCCATTTTCGATGGCGCCTCGAAGAAGCTGCTGCTGTTCTTTGCTACCGGTTTCGATGGCGCGGATCAGCGGCAGGGTGGGTTTTCCTTCTGCCAGGTCATCACCCAGGTTCTTGCCGATGTCTTCGTCCGAGGATCCGTAGTCCAGGGCATCGTCGATCATCTGGAAGGCCATGCCCAGGTGCAGGCCGTAGTCGGCCAGTGCCTGCTCTTCGCATTCGGGACGTTCTGCCACGATGGCGGCCAGCCGGGCGCCTGCTTCGAACAGGGTGGCGGTCTTGCGCGTGATCACTTCCCGGTACTGATCTTCCGTGGTATCCGGGTCGTTGCAGTTGAGTAGTTGAAGTACCTCGCCCTCGGCGATGCGGTTGGTGGCGTGGGAAAGTACGTCCATGACCCGCAGGTTCTGGATCTCCACCATCATTTCGAAGGACCGGGAATAGAGAAAGTCTCCTACCAGCACGCTGGCAGCATTGCCCCAGACGGCATTGGCTGTTTCGTTGCTGCGGCGCATATCGGAGCCGTCAACCACGTCATCGTGCAGCAATGTCGCAGTGTGGATGAATTCAATGATGGCCGCCAGGTTGATATGATGGCTGCCCTGATAACCGACGGCCAGTGCAGACAGTTGCACGATCATGGGGCGCAGGCGCTTGCCGCCACTGTTTACTATGTAGTGACCAATCTGATTGATGAGCACCACGTCTGACTGGAGCCTGTCCAGGATCAGCAGGTCGGTGGCCCGCATGTCGTCGGCAATGAGATCGCGAATGGCGGAAAGATCCATCGATAGTGTGGGCAGGTTGCTTTGAAACGGGAATACTGATGCTATAGGGAAACGCCGCTGCTGCCAAGGGTTTGGGCAAATCAATCATATCGGGTTTGACCTGGGCGGATAATCTGGGTAGAATCCCGCGTCTTTCCGCTGGCCTTTTGTATTGGGTTGGCCGTTTTAACCGTTTTTTTACCGGAGACATGCAGACATGTATGCCGTAATTCAGACCGGGGGTAAGCAGTATCGCGTTAGCGAAGGTATGACCCTGAAGGTTGAGAAAATCAATGCCGAAGAAGGGTCCAGCGTCGAGTTGGACAAAGTGCTCATGGTTGCCGATGGTGACAACGTACAGGTAGGTACGCCTTATCTGGACGGCAAGGTTACCGCCACCGTGAAATCACACGGCAAGGGCAAGAAGGTACATATCGTCAAGTTCAAGCGTCGCAAGCATCACCTGAAGCGTCAGGGACATCGCCAGCAGTTTACTGAACTCGAAATCACCGGTATCAACGCAGGCTGAGGAGAATAGAGCATGGCACATAAAAAAGCAGGTGGCAGTTCCAGAAACGGTCGCGATTCAGAATCCAAACGCCTCGGCGTCAAGATCTACGGCGGCCAGGCCATCAAGGCCGGCAGCATCATCATTCGTCAGCGTGGCACCAAGGTGCATCCTGGCGTCGGTGTTGGCTGTGGCCGTGATCACACGCTGTTCGCGCTGAACGACGGTGTTGTGAAATTCGAGAAGAAGGGGCCAAAGATGCGCCAGTTCGTGAGCGTGGTTTCCGCCTGATTGCTGTTTAGTTTAGCGTAGAAACCCACGTCCTTAGGACGTGGTCATGAGTGATAGGCTCAGCCTGTCACGACTGATACGGCCCATGTTACAACCCGAAACTGAGTTGTCCCCACAACTGAATTA
>NZ_JBHNMF010000529.1:0-808 GCF_048562965.1 Thiolapillus sp.
GCGCAGCAGCAATCCGCCACCGTCCGAAGTGATTCGCCCACCGTCAAAGCGGCCAATCACCTCGCGCCGACCCAGGGACTGAAATTCCAACTGTTCTGGTTTACACTCTGTATTCATAGGCTTCTTTGTTTTGTTGCTGGTAAGTGATTGGTAACCCTTACTTTATGCAACAAAAAGAGGCCTATTTCCAGTGGGGCGGTGAAATTTCCGGGCTAGGACCTACGGATTCTCAAAACCGTCGCTGAACAGCTTGCTTCTCGGGCCGTAGTGGGGAAGCTTCTTTCCCAGTTCATAAGGTCCGAGATCGGGCGCATTTCCCGCATAACCCTCGTTGATGTTTGCCAGCACCACACCGGCATCCACCGCATTGCAACCCGGTTTCAGCGTCATGTACTGAAATGGCATGGGAGCCGGTGGAGCCATGGGTATCTCGAACTGCGTGAAGCAACTGTTGCGGCTGATGCGAATCCCGTGGGTCTGCAATTCCGTTGCCTGGGAAAAATCTGTCAGCAGAGGATAGCGCCCGCCCATTTCATGGCATAGGTTGCACTGCCCCAGTCGAAACCATCGTAATTGAGGTGCGTCCGCCAGTCCGGCTGGTGCCCACCGGCATTGTGTTCCCAGGCATAGCCGTCATTGGCGCTGATCCAGATGTTGTTGCTCGAATGAAACGTCAGGATGTCGGGGGCTTCGTTGGGCCATGAGGAGCCGAGTGCATTGTCCCAGCCGACAAAGAGATTGTGTGCCAGCAGCACACGGCTGGTGCTGCGGATCTTCAGCGTGGATTCCAGGGGTGCGGCGACCTGGT
>NZ_JBHNMF010000529.1:818-2191 GCF_048562965.1 Thiolapillus sp.
AGATACGGTTTTCCCACACCCGGATGTTGGTATAGCCATAGTCCGGTTCGATGCCGTCGTTAGTGACATCGAATATTTCGTTTCTGAAGAGGTCCGTATTGCTCAGGGGGTAGGAAATGCCGTCTGCCACCCGGGAAATGCGGTTCCAGGCAACCGTGTGGCAGCTCGTGTGCTGCAGGTCGATGCCTTCGCCGCCCCAGCTCGCCGGGCCATCAGGCATGTTGATATCCTTGTCACCGACAATGGTATTGTCGGTTATCAGCCAGTTCGACCCGCCGTGATTCAGGACGATGCTGTAGTAGAAGTCGGTGAAGCGGTTGCCCTTGATCACCACGTCGTCTGGTGCGTTGTAGGTTCTCAGCCCGTATTCATTGTCCACATCGGCATGACCACGTACATGGATGCCTTCAATCCACAGGTGTCCGGCGGCGATGCGTAGCGGATCGTCGAAAACCACACTGGCGTTTTCCATTGCCGGGCCGGACATGCAAGCGCCGTCCGCCGGTGGGCTTTCGTGGTTGCGGCCGCGTGCTGATGCTGAGGGTCTGGCGGGTGTTTCCTCCGTCCGGATCACTGATTTCCAGTACCAGTTCGTAGCGTCGCCCGGGGTCGAGAAAAAAGATGCTGCCTGCAAAGCCGTTGAAATGATCCGTGATGTCCTTTACCGGGCTGTCAGGCGTGTAATCCACACGGAAAAGATCCAGTGCGGGTTGCCATGCTCCGTTTCCAGCAGGCCGGAATGCGAGCGTGCCGCGGGTATTGTGGTTGTCATCTCCGTCGATGCGGATTTCAATGCCGACCGAATGGAGCGTGGCGTAGCCTGACACCTGACCGGTAACGATGCTTTGGGCGGCAGAAGCGGGTTGAACGGCGGGAATCAGTACCAGCGTGAGGAGGAGGGCGAATGCCCTGGAAAGAGAGTGGCGCTTTGCGGCGAAAGAGTGGTGCATGGGGCATTTTCGCACTGCAGCCCGGGAAGGAACCGTGATCAGGGCAGCACAATCTTCGGCTTTTTGGGGTTTCTCCGGAACAGAACTGCCATGTTGCCGATGCGCTGCACCCGTTCCGCACCGGTTTGGCCGACAATATTCCCGATGATTTTGTCGCGCTCGTCCCTGTCGCCGGCGCTGACCTTGATCTTGATGAGTTCGTGGAAATCCAGTGCAATGCCGATTTCTTCCAGAACGGATTCACGCAGGCCATGCTGGCCCACCATGACCACGGGTTTGAGGGAGTGGGCGAGGCCGCGCAGATGGCGGATCTGGGGGTTGGAAAGGGACACTAGGCGCTCCAAGGAGGGTAAACAGTCAGCAAGGCCGTATTTTACCTGTTCCCGAAACAGCACGTGAAAACATTTTCCCTGTGTGTAAAAC
>NZ_JBHNMF010000530.1:0-2176 GCF_048562965.1 Thiolapillus sp.
GGGCGCTTACATTATACGTATACACCGAATCTTTCGTCAGTGTTTATTCGCCTAAGACAATGTGGTGATCATGTGCTAATCACGAAGCGGCAATGGATGCGGCAGACTATAACACTTTGATTCCAGAATAATGAACCAGACACTGCTCAATCCGAGACAATAGCTCGCCAAAATCGGAAAAATCAATCTTAGCAGCATTGGGTTTGACGACTTCTTCAGCGAACTTTACTTTCCCATAAGCTGTAACGTCGCCGTGCTCTTTTTTGGGATCAAAAGGCTTTCCACCAATCTTATGTGACAGCAATGCGGGCTTAAATAGCCCTTCAATCTCGCGCGTGTCGGGAGCGGCGCCTTCCGGTACTTTGATAAGATACAGATTGTCACCGAGATCGTAGAAGGGATCGGTCGTACTGATGCTGATGGGTACGCTGCATTTCTTTGCCGCGTTTTTAAAGGCGGTCTTTGGTCCACCGTCGTTATCACACAGCACGATGACAGGGTGCTTCATGGGTTTGTACGCGTATTTTTTAAGATCATTTGTGTATTTTTCGATTAGGTTTGCTTGGCCGGCAGCGCCGTGACCGAGATTGAGGATATCTCGTGTTGTGTTCGAAGGCCGTAAGAAATTCACCTGTCGCTTCATCCTCCCGTCTTCTTCCTTCACGAGGTTCGGATAGGATTTTGCCAGAGCCCGGATGGCGCATTCCAGATACACAATGTCGGAAATGCCTTCAGTCACGATCAATGGTTTAGTCGGCGATACAAAGTATTTGTAGAAGAGAAACTTCCGGTACAGTTTGCTCGGAGCATGGGGTATTTTGAACTCACCTTCTTTAGCTGATAGCCTGTTGACCTTTGGGGAGCGGTCACGCCGCGCCTTCAGGAAATAGATATACGAAAGCATGCCCTCAAGCGGGTTGAGACTATTGAGCACTTCCGTAGTGCCAGCAACCTCCCGGTAATATTTACCAGTTTGAAACACAGAATTGCACATTGCTCTGACCAACCGGTAGTAATCTTGGCTAATATTGGGCTTAGCATTGACCACTAGCCCTGTAACTGATTGCCGTGACTGGCGCAGCGTCATCCGTGTCTTGGTAGGATTGAGTTTGAATCCAGCTCCCTCAATTTCCTTGCGCAGCATTTTCCCCTCGATCCAGAGCCCACTCCCAGGATCTATCGCGATCTCATTAGGAAAGTCCTTGAGGTTCGTGGAAAAGGTCAGGTCATCAGCATAGCGTGTGTAGGTGCAACGGGCATCCCTGGCTAGCGCTAATAGGCGAAGATCGAGAATATTCCCAATCAGATTAGAAATGATCGGCGAGCACGGGCTTCCTTGTGGCAAAGCGTTCTCGTGGCAGGCGATCTGGGCGATAAGTGTTGCAACGGCAGGCTCGAGTGCAAAGGCCTTGTCATTGATGAAGAACCCGCGAATCCGTCCAAAGTTGATGCTGCCGAAAAAGTCTTTGATATCAACATTGAAGACATACCGCCGCCGTGTATGCGCAGCAGCATTGCCAACGATGGTCTTTTTTTTCTGAAAACCATAGGAGGCGTGCCAATAGCGAGGATTAGACTTTTGGATTTCAGCAACGCACTCATAGAGTTGGTCCGCCAAGCGACTTTGCATGAGCGCCAAGCGAGGTTCGGGAGCCTGTATGGTCCGTTTGCCCCCGTTCTTCTTGGGAATATTGAAGGTCCGATATTTATCAGCGGGAGCCAGCATATAAAGAACGTAGCTCACACCCTTGGGGGTAAAACCGAGGATCGTTGCTAAGCCACTCAAATCCTTTGTGTTTTTTAGTCTTTCGAGAGTACTCAATATGCCAGACCTTCCTGAGAAAAAGGCTTGCGGGCACTCTTAAGCGATGATCAGCGGTCCAAGGTCCATCAGACTGTCCGCAAAGAGATCACGGTGATGAGCAGCCCATCTACCGTTGGTGTCATTTGCCGCGATGCGCAGCAGAAAGTCTGCCCGCAAGCCTGAACCTAGTATGAGAATATCTTCGCCGTTTTGCAAACTGAATTGACATACTCAGGAGAAGAGCAAGAATAGATTACTTAGTGTCCATCCATAAACCCTCGGTTTTACGGATTCCAACAACATGAGTATGTACTGATATTCTGAATTATACTTCATCCTTTGAAGCCAATCTGGCAATCGATCACTCTCAAG
>NZ_JBHNMF010000531.1:0-2170 GCF_048562965.1 Thiolapillus sp.
ACACAACCAAAAACCCAAGCCATTCATCTGGACAGCCAAGGCTAAGGATATCTTGGCTAAAGTTGTTCGTGCTAATCGCCGGTTAAGTTCCATGCAAAATGCAACACTACACTAGAGGGTGG
The DNA here is from genome assembly GCF_048562965.1 of Thiolapillus sp. Lineage (NCBI taxonomy): Bacteria > Pseudomonadati > Pseudomonadota > Gammaproteobacteria > Chromatiales > Sedimenticolaceae > Thiolapillus > Thiolapillus sp. Next base: position 123 of record NZ_JBHNMF010000531.1, read on the forward strand.
CAAGCCCCTGCACTACCTGGACAGGATCCGCCAGAACTATCCCCTGGTGATGCACGGCGTCTCTTTGTCCATTGCCAGTACCGATCCTTTGAACAGGGATTATCTGCGTGATCTCAAGGCCCTGGCCGGGCGGGTAGAACCGGCCTGGATCTCAGACCACCTGTGCTGGACCAGTGTCAACGCGCACAATTACCATGATCTGTTGCCCATGCCCTATACCCGTGAGGTGATCCGCCATGTGGCAGACAGGGTGAGTCAGGTACAGGATGCCCTTGGGCGGCAGATCCTGCTGGAAAACCTGTCCAGCTATGTTTCCTTCGATGATTCGGAAATGAGCGAGTGGGAGTTTCTGACCGAAGTCGCCGAATCGGCGGATTGTCTGATCCTGCTGGATGTGAACAACATCTACGTCAGCAGCGTCAACCACGGTTTCGACCCTATGGAGTACGTGCGCGGAGTGCCGGCAGAGCGGGTATGGCAGTTTCACCTGGCGGGCCACACCACCAACGAATCCGGGAAGATCATGATCGACACCCATGACATGCCCATCCGGGATGAGGTCTGGGAACTGTACCGCGAGACCTGTGAACTCCTGGGACCGGTATCCACCATGATCGAACGGGATGACAACATTCCTGAACCGCCGGAACTGGTGGAGGAACTCGACCAGGCACGGGCCATCGCCCGGCCGGTGTGGAGCGGGGCATGAACGGTCTGCGTGACCTGCAGCAGCGTTTCGCCGCGTATCTCCTCGGTGCCGAAGACAGCATCGTGCCTGCCAGCGTGGTGGGTGATGACAAGGCGGATGCCCGGGAACGCATGGACCTGTATGCCGGTGCCTACCGGGCGCGCCTGGTCGACAGCCTGGGCGTGGATTACCCCGGACTGTGGAGCATGCTGGGGGACGAACAGTTCTACGCACTCTGTCTCGACTATATCCGACAGCATCCATCCCGCCATACTTCCATACGCTGGTTCGGGGACCGTTTGCCGGCCTTTCTGGGGAAAACCTCGCCTTATGATGCTTACCCTCAGGTGGCGGAAATGGCCGCTTTCGAATGGGCCCAGGGTCTGGTGTTCGATGCTGCCGATGTGACAGCCATCGGTAGCCGGGTTGCCGCCCGAGGAATGGCCCGGCATGCATCTTGCTCTTGCAGCGGCTGGACCTGTCATGGAATATTCCCCTGCTGTGGTCTGCCATTGACCAGCAGGAAGATCCCCTGCCGGATCTGGAGGAGCAGGCCTTTCCCGTGGGCTGGCTGCTGTGGCGGCAGGATCTGGTGCCCAGCTGGCGCCGCCTGGATGTGGACGAGGCCTGGGCCATCGATCGTGCTCAGGAAGGCATGCGCTTTAGCGAGATCTGCGAAGGCCTGCTGGAATGGGTGGATGAACTGAATGCCCCCCTGCGGGCTGCAGGCTTCATCAAGACCTGGGTATCCCACGGGCTGATTGCCGAATTGATCCCGGGCTGATCTTGTCCTCGGTTCCGGCCGGTTCCCAAATGAAAAAGCCGCCTTCGGATGAAGACGGCTTTGTCGCTGGTTTCAGGAGAAACTACCGGGGGGAGACATACACATAAACCTGCCGGGTGGCGCTGCCTTTCTGCAACGTCCGGCTGGTTTTGTCTGCCGGCGTCGGTAACTCACCCAGTACGACGCCAATGGTCTGCCCGGTATTTGGGATTGTCGAGGCAGGTGCGAACCTGTTTGGCGAGACGGCGTCGAGGGTCCTGTTCTCTGCATCGCTCACCAGCAGGCTGCCCGGCGCCGGCTGGGGCGTGTCACTGTTGATATTGACCGGCGTGGCGCCGCGCACCACCACCAGCACATAGTCGCCCGGCTTGATATCACCCGCAGGTGCGGGATCGATCTTGTCGCTTTCCTTGGTGTCTTTCACGGCGTCCAGGTTGAAACGACTGGCAACGACGCCGGCGATGGCCGCATCAGGTACGCTGTCGATACTGTCGACCGTCGCCATGGGGCCGTTGTCGGGTCCGGCATTGATCTCGATGCCGGAAAAACTGACCACATCTCCCGGCTTGATAGCGG
>NZ_JBHNMF010000532.1:0-2164 GCF_048562965.1 Thiolapillus sp.
CTTTTTACCCTCCCTGCCTGGGCCACGACCACCCGCCTCAGCGAAAGCAACACGGTTCTGGGGCGACAGGCCTCCTGGGAAAGCGATTCACCCTCCCTGTCGGCTGACGGCAAACTGCTGGTGTTCGATTCCCTGGCCCCCAACCTGGTGGCCGGCGATCACAACCGGGCTTCGGATATCTTCCTGCGCAACGTGGAAACCGGCAGCCTGTCGCGCATCAGCAGGGGCATGAACGGTCTGGAAGCCAATGGAGGAAGCGACCGACCCGTCATTTCCGCCGATGGCCGTTTCGTGGCATTTCGCTCCAGCGCCAGCAACCTGGTACCCGATGACAACAACAATGACACCGACCTTTTCCTCTATGATGTTACGGCTGGCACCATCAGCCGTATCAATGTGGACAGCAATGGCGACGAAACCCAAGGCTGCTATTGCTACACCACCGCTATTTCGCAGGACGGGCGCTTTATCGCCTTCGTGTCGGACGCTGCTGACCTGGTGACAGGCGACAACAACGGCGTGATGGATGTTTTCCTCCATGACACGCAAACGGGCGTCACCCGCCGCGTCAGCGTTGACAGCCATGGCAATGAAGCGAACGCTTACAGCGGCTCACCAGCTATCTCGGCCGATGGCCGTTACGTGGCCTTTGCCTCCGACGCAACCAACCTGGTGCCAGACGACACCGAGGGACATACCGATATTTTCGTGCATGACACGCAGACCAGCACAACTGTCCGTGTCAGCGTCGATGGCACGGGCAAGGGCGGGAACGGCAACTCCCATAGCGCAAGCCTCTCGGCCCACGGGCGCTATATCACCTTCGATTCCAACGCTAGCAATCTGGTGTCCGGTGACGGCAACGGCAACGGCAATTCAGACATCTTCCTCCGTGACCTCCACCTGAACACCACAGTGCTCGTCAGCAAGGATGTCAGTGGACACAGCGTCGGCGGGAGCAGCTTTAATCCAAGCATTTCCGCCGACGGAAAGTTCATTGCTTTCGAGTCGACATCCAGATTGATCACGGCGGATACAAACGACAACAGAGATATTTATCTCTATGATGTCGAAAACAACATCAACTCCCTCGTCAGCATCGACAACAACGGTCATCCTTCCAATGGTGACAGTCACAACGCTTCCCTCTCCGCCGATGGAAAGCACACGGCTTTCGTCTCAGTGGCAGACAACCTGGACTTGCTGGTGCCGGATACCAACGTCATGTACGACATCTTTGTACGCGATCGCGCCGATACCGTTCAGATAACCCGCCAGAACCTGGCCATGGACGGACCCTTTCCCGCGCCGCCCAATGGCCCCTGCTGCTACGACACGTAAATTTCCGCCAACGGCCGGTATGTGGTCTTCGATTCCCAGGCCAGCGACCTGGTGGCCAACGACACCAATGCCAACCATGAAGAATATTACAAAGGCATACAGGATATCTTCGTCTATGACATCAACGCGAAAGCCCATGTTCGGGTAAGTGTTCACAGCGATGGCAGCCAAGCCGACTCACGCAGCGATCATGGGGCCATCTCGGCAGACGGGCGCTATGTGGTCTTCGACTCCCTGGCCTCCAACCTCGTGGACAACGATACCAACGATGCCTCGGACGTATTCCTGCATGACCTGCAGTCGCACCAAACCACGCGCATCAGCCTGGATCCCCTGGGAAACCAGTTGGATGCCAGCAGCGGAGCGGCGGACATTTCCGCCGATGGGCGATTCGTAGTCTTCATCTCGGATGCAGACAACCTGGTGAGTGGAGACACCAACAACGTGGATGACGTGTTCGTCCTCGACCGCCAGACCGGCCATTACAAGCGCGTGAACATCAGCAGTGCCGGCGCGCAGGTAACCGAAACCAGCAACATGACTTGGGCTGCCGCCATCTCCGGTGATGGTCGCTACGTGGTTTTTCAGTCTGCTGCCGACAACCTGGTCGCGGACGACAGCAACGGTGTTGCCGATATTTTCGTCCATGATCTTCAGCAGGAAAAAACCTGGCGGGTGAGCGTCGCCAATGACGGCGGCCAGGCAAACGCTCAGAGCGCTTACCCGGTCATATCTGACGATGGCCGCTATATTGCCTTTAAGTCCCTGGCCAGTAACCTGGCGCCTGGTGGTGATTTCAATGACGCCTCCGACGTCTTCCGCT
>NZ_JBHNMF010000533.1:0-2159 GCF_048562965.1 Thiolapillus sp.
GCTGCCAACGCCCTACGGGGGTCGGTATCGGCCGCAGAATACAAGTACCCGGTGCTGGGGCTGATTTTCCTCAAGTATGTGAGCGATCTGTTCGAGGCCCAGGCGGATGTGATTCGCCAACGCCTGGCGGACCCGAAATCGAACCTCTATATCGAAGACGAGGAAATCAGGGAGAAAAACGAAGACAGCTTCATAAACGACAAGATCTTCTATGAAGCGGACAATATTTTCTGGGTGCCTGGAGATGTTCGTTTCGAGGCGTTACTGGCCAAAGCCGCCAACGCGGACTTTCCGCAGAAGCTGGACAAGGCAATGGCAGCGCTTGAGGCGGAGAACCCTTCGCTCAAAGGAGTGCTGTACCGTGATTTCGGTCGTCTTGAGTTGGAAGAAGGCAAACTGGGTGACCTGATGGGGATCATCGCCAAGATTGATTTTGATCCCGCTCAGCACGGTAGTCGTGACATTTTCGGGGAGGTGTACGAATATTTCCTGGGGCAGTTTGCCCGGCAGGAAGGTGCCAGGGCTGGAGAGTTCTATACGCCAAAATCGGTCGTCAATTTGTTGGTCGAGATACTGGCACCCTTCCGGGGAACGATCTATGACCCAGCCTGTGGCTCCGGCGGCATGTTCGTTCAATCTGCCAAATTCAAGGATGCCCATGCCAAGCAGGTTGGCAAGAAAGGCGATTTGCCCATCTATGGCCAGGAATTGATGGCCGATACCCGACGACTGTGCAAAATGAATCTGGCTGTACACGGCCTGGAGGGCGACCTGGGCAAAACCTACGGCTCTACCTTCACCAATGATCAGCATCACACGCTGCGAGCCGATTACATCCTGGCCAATCCGCCATTCAATATTTCGGACTGGGGAGCGGACAAGCTCCAGGAGGACCCCCGGTGGAAATACGGTATCCCACCGGCCCGCAACGCGAACTACGCCTGGCTGCAACACATGCTGGCCCGGCTTTCCAAGGTGGGTCGGGCCGGTATCGTGCTTGCGAATGGCTCCATGACCACACAGCAATCCGGCGAAGGTGACATTCGCAAGGCGATGATCAAGGATGATGTGGTGGAATGCATGGTCGCCTTGCCGGGGCAACTTTTCGCCAATACCCAGATACCCGCTTGCTTGTGGTTCATGAGCAAGGACAAGAAAGCAGGTAAGAACGGTAAGAAGGATCGAAGCGGCGAGAACCTGTTCATCGACTGTCGCAAGATGGGTGCGGAACAGCTATCACGAACCCAGATCGCCTTTACCGAAGAAGAGATCCACACGATTGCGAAAACCTATCACCGTTGGCGGGAAACCGAGTTCAGCGATGGAGAACCCTATGAGGATGTATTGGGGTTCTGTTATTCAGCTGAACTGGAAGAAGTGGAGAAGCACGGGTTCGTGCTGACGCCAGGGCGGTATGTAGGGGCGGCAATTGCGGAAGATGACGAGGAATCATTCAGTGGCAAGATGGCTGAACTGACTGGGGTGCTTTATGAACAGATGAAGAAGGCCGAGGAACTGGATACGATTATCAAGAAGAATATGGAGAGGTTGGGGTATGGAATTTAGCCATTCGGCTCCGCTTCCCAATGGTTGGACCATGTTATCGTTAGAGTCAGTATGCAAAAAAATTACAAGCGGTGGTACTCCAAGCAGAAAGTATCCTGAGTTTTATGAGGGCGGCACGATTCCTTGGGTAAAAACAAAGGAACTTAATGATTCATGGATCTACGATACTGAGGAGCATATTACCGATAAGGCTCTAAATACATCATCTGCTAAACTGCTCCCTAGAAATACTATATTGCTTGCCATGTATGGAGCAACCGTTGCCCAGCTTGGCATTCTTGCTAATAAAATGGCATGCAATCAGGCTAGTTGTGCATTGATTGCTGATGAAGAGAAGGCGCATTTTAGGTTTTTATTTTATCTCCTTCTCGAGCATAGAAAGGTAATTAAATCTCTATCTGTTGGTGCAGCACAACAAAATCTAAGCGCAAAACAGATTAAACAGTTTTCATTTGGCTTTCCCCTATTTGCAGAACAACGCGCCATCGCCCACATCCTCGGCTCGCTGGACGACAAGATCGAGCTGAACCGACAGATGGCCCAAACCCTCGAATCCATCGCCCGCGCCATCTTCAAGTCCTGGTTCGTCGATT
>NZ_JBHNMF010000534.1:0-2150 GCF_048562965.1 Thiolapillus sp.
ATGTGTTGGGTCAATAGCATAGACTCGGCGTACTATGATGTCAAGCCTCTACAGACATGAAAAAGCGATTGTAGATCCATGGAGGCAGGCTTGTACTCATCTTAGGGGTGAGTAGTTACTAAAATTCAAAGCTGCTGCCTGCACCGGGACTGCTGTGTACCGAGATGGCGCCGTGCATGGCTTCCACCAGGCGTTTACAGATATTCAGGCCCAGCCCGGTTCCGCCGGTGGTGTTGATGCTGTAAGCCTTGCCCTGGGAGAAGGCGGAAAAAATCTCGGTCTGGTCCTCCTCCGGAATGCCGATACCGGTATCAGTCACCGTTGTTTTGAGAATGACCTTGTTGTCGCCTTCTGCTTCAACCATGACGCGTAGCACCACTTCTCCTTCATTGGTGAATTTGATAGCGTTGTTTACGAGGTTGGTGATGATCTGCGCGATGCGGGTGGGGTCGCCCTGTAAACTGTCCGGCACGTCGTTGTAGATAAGAGGGATCAGTTCAAGTTGTTTTTCATGGGCGAGGGGGGCGAGCAGGGAGATGGCGCCATGGAAGCACTGGCGCAGGGAAAAGTCCCGTTCCTCGATGATCAGCTTGCCGGCTTCCAGCTTGGACAAATCAAGGATGTCATTGATGATCATCAGCAGGTTGTTGGAGGAAACCTTGATGGTTTCCAGATATTCGGTCTGCATCTGATCCAGCTCGGTGTTGGCGAGCAGGCTGGTAAAACCCAGTATGCCGTTCATCGGCGTGCGAATTTCGTGACTCATGTTGGCCAGGAATTCGGATTTGATCCGGTTTGCCTCTACAGCCCGCTTGCGCGCCAGATCCAGTTCGACATTCCTGATTTCCAGTATTTCCATGCTTTCCTGCAGCTCGATGGTTGCCTGTTCGACCTGGGCATGCAGATTTTCGCTGGCGATACTGATTTCATCGGCCATTTCGTTGAAAGCAGCCTGCAGTTCGCCGATTTCACCACTTGCATCGGTTTTTACCCGGGTGCCCAGTTTGCCCTGGCGCAAATCCCGGGCGGCCTGGGTAAGCTGCTCCAGGGGTTTTGCCAGGCGGCTGCTGAGAAACAGGGCCAGCAGGGCAGTCAGTGCCAATCCGATGAGAGTCAGTGTTACCGTGGTGGTTATAATCTCGCGCTTCTTTTTCACCATGGGGGTGGGATCCAGCCAAAGCACGACTTTTCCCAGCTTCAGTTGCCCGTTTTCGGGCTGGGGAACTGGTTGGTCAGGGTAGTAGCGGTAGATGTCCTGCAGGTCGTAATTTGTCGTGATGGTGGCCTCGAACTGGTTGTCGATCTGGGGAAGCGGGGATGTGTTGTCCCCGGACTGCAGCAATACCAGCCCGTGGGAGTCCATCATCTTGATACCCAGAATGTCCGGATGCAGATGGCGGGTCTCCTCTGCAAGCAGAACGAGCGCATTGTGCTTGCTGGACAGCACGCTGTTGATGGAAGCGGTGGCCAGCTGCTCTGACAGCACGTCGCCCCAGGAATAGAATTGTTTTTCCAGATCCTGCAAGCGGGTAAGCAACAGATAGACCGACAGTACCGCAATGAGAAGCAGTGCCGGCAGCAGGGCTATAAAAAGGATCTGTTGTCTGATGTTGTGCATCAACCATTCCTTTGGGCAGCAGGCGATGCCTCAGGGGGCTTTCTGCCTTGTTGCGAAAACACAAACTGATTCATTCAGCTCTTTCTGAAATTTTTCCAATGATAGATGACTATAGCAACTTGCGTCCTGTTCTTGAAGAAAACTCGTGTCCGGCCCAGGGTCCTGTCATCTAAATCTTGGCTGGGGTGGTGTCTGATCGGAAAAACGCCGTAAATACATTCATGTAGGCTCCGCGTTGGCATCCCTGCCTCCGAGGTTTTCCGATCAGACACTACCCCGCCTTATCAATAACTTAGGAACTTAGATGACATGGTCCTGTATCAGGCTGTTGTCTGGCCTGGCTTCTCTGCGGGAACTCCTGAAAGATAGGTACAGGTACGAGGAGAATGCAGGTATTGACCGGTTTCGGTGTAAGTAATTTATTGACCTGGAATCACCTGTATTGATGCCGGTTTGGTATAAAAGAAGGTTCCTATCCAAACGAGGCGCGTTAAAATACTGCCAATGCCACTCAATGCCAATGACTTATGGA